>JANMDA010000414.1:0-3977 GCA_031376085.1 Chloracidobacterium sp. | reverse complement strand
AGCTTTTCCGCACATCGATGGGCAAAGCCCAAAAGACCATCATATATTTAACGTTGAGTGTTACGCCCTTACTAACGTGCGGGCTTGTGCAGCCAGTTTTCTGGTTTATGCTATTATAATGGTGTTCGAGGGCTATCGTCTTCGCTTCGCCGGACATTTTGCTTCTCCAGACAAATCTGCTTCGATGGTGAATTACTACGACATTTTGAAAGTGTCACCAAAGGCATCAAAGGCCGAGATCAAATCGGCCTATCGGCGCTTGGCGCGTAAACTGCATCCTGATAGCCACACTGGCTCCGAGGAAACTGCATTAAAATTTGCCGCAATCGCCGAGGCTTACGAAATACTCGGGAATTCCAAGGAACGCGCCAATTACGACCGGCGCATTTTGCAGGAACAGTTCAACGGTAACGGCAACAGCGATTCGGTATTCACATCGTCTAACAAACACGCCCAGCGATGGAGAGTGATGGTCTATGAAAAACGTTACAACGACATCATCGACCGAATGATCGAGGAAGAGCGGAACGAGGCGACTGCTTTCCAAAAGGTAATTTACCCGCTTGTTGCGTTATTTGTTTCGTCCATCCTCGCCACCGCTCTCCGGCCGCAGATATTTGCGAATTCATCTGTGATCGGAAAGATCGTTATTGTTTCGCTGTTTATTGTCGGCGTTATTCATATTGTCAGGCGAATTAGAGAAGGATTTGACCGGTATACGGAATATGATGACAATATTCACGACTCTATTCTTGACGACAACGCCCGAAAAGAAAGCCGTTACTCTCAATACTCCGTAGCCGCGGGACTGCTGATAGGCTTTCTTGTTTGTCTCGGTATTGGATTTCTAATCGGCACACAGATCCACTTAACTACGGACACTTTACAGTCAATGTTTGCAAACAAACTCCAACCCGAATTTCTCTTTTATCCGCCAATAGTCACACTATTTGTTGATCTGCTGCATACCTTTGCCTCACGTTTGGAGCGGTAGACAGCAGCTTCTCCCCAGTTGACAAAAATCCTGCCAAAATATAGTATTCATAGTTTGTCTATTAGGACTTAGAATAAAAGATGGCTAATCATAAATCAGCAGAGAAACGCGTCAGGCAAAATGCGAGGCGTAAAGAGATCAACCGCAATAACCGCAGTAAACTGCGCACGCAGATCAAAAAATTGCGCACGGCCCTTGCCGGACACGATAAAACGGAGAGCACAGAACTCCTGAATCCGACAGTTTCATTGATCGATAAAGCGGTCAATAAGGGAATTATTCATAGAAACACGGCGGCGAGACACAAATCGCGTCTGACAAGGCACGTCAGCGAACTTGCATAAAAATCGTTAGTTTTCTAACAAAAATGTGGAAGCGGCCTGAAAAAGGCGTCAGCTTCCATTTTTTTGTTACAATCCATTGGAAATGGCAGCACCGAGGCAATATCGCTACTTTGACTTGATAATGGCGGCGTTTGTCGCTGTTTTGCTGTGCTCAAATCTGATCGGAGTGCATAAAGTATCTTCGGTCAAACTCCCCTTTATTGACGAACCCTATATCTATGGTGCTGGTGTTCTGTTTTTTCCGCTCAGCTACCTTTTTGGCGATATTCTGACAGAGGTTTACGGTTACGCTCGTTCAAGAAGGGTCATTTGGGCAGGGTTGGGGGCACTGATTTTTGCTTCGCTGATGGCTTTTGCCGTAACTAGCCTGCCAGCTTCTAAAACGATGTCTACAGAGCAGCAGACAGCCGTTAATTTAATCTTCGGCCAAACCTGGCGCATCGTGCTCGCTTCCCTTTTGGCGTTCTGGGCAGGCGAGTTTATCAATTCATTTGTTTTGGCGAAGATGAAAATTTTGACTGCCGGCAAATACCTTTGGATGCGCACTATAGGCTCAACTTTTGCCGGCGAAGCGGTAGATAGTGTAATTTTTTACCCGATTGCTTTTCTGGGAACGTGGTCAAACGAACAGGTCGTCAGCGTAATGATCGGCAATTATTTCATTAAGGTATTCTGGGAAATTTTGGCCACGCCGCTGACTTACAAGGTTGTAGGATTTCTCAAACGCGCCGAGCACGAGGACTACTACGACCGCGAGACCAATTTCAATCCATTTACTCTCGACACGACAAATGGAACGGAATAGAACAGGACAATTAAATATCGTAAAGGACCTGGCGGTTCAGATCGGAAAGAATTTCCTAATGGGGTCTGGGGCTTTCCGGCGTTGGCGGCTCAAACGTCCGAAGACCGCCGCTAACTATTCGAACACAGACGAATTCTTGAAAAATTATGCGTTTGGCAGCCTCGACCTGCTCCTAGAATACGCAGGCGGCTTAAAGGGAAAGTCGGTTTGCGAGATAGGCCCTGGAGATTATCTTACTTCGGGGCTGAGCATTCTCGCCGCAGGTGCGAAACACTACTGCGTGATCGACCGCTTTCCCGGCGACTACTTTGGTGACGCGGCAAAAGGCTGGTATCGTGAGATCGAAAAGAATTGGGGACGGTTTTTTCCAAATTTGCCTTGGAGCAAAGAGGTATCAGCCGAGCATTTTCCAGAGGGTGTAAATGACCGGCTCGAACTTATAGGTGAACCGCTGGAATCCGCGCAGACCTCGCAAAAATACGATCTGATATGCTCGTTTCAGGTTGCAGAACACATTACGGACATCGATGCATTTGCAGAAGTTCATAATAGAATTCTGAATGACGGCGGCATCGGCCTTCATCGTGTCGATTTTGGTCCGCACGATTGCTGGTTTTATTATCGCGATCCGGGTGTATTTCTACATTTTTCAGATAATATTTGGCAGCTAACCGGCTCAAACCGGGGCGTTCCGAACCGGAAACGGCATCATGAATTTCTTTCCGCATTCGAGCGGGCTGGACTGAATGTTGAAGTTTTGTTTACCGAAAACTTCGACAAATCATTGATGGATCTCGGAAAACTAAACAAGAATTTTCTCGAAATGCCGATCGAGTCCGTGCTTACAGGCACGGCGATTTACCGCTTGAACAGAAAATAGCTTTGCTATGACATCCGCGTCCATTTTAATATCAACACCGCTCGTCGAGATTCCCGGCCCGCTGCTCGCAAATCTTTCAGCTGCAATGGTTCGAAAATTGGCGATAGCCGTCGCCGGTTTTGCAGGCAAGACCGATCCTGCCGCTGTCACTGTCGAAGATCTGCTGAATTACTTCCCTGCCCGTTACGAGGACCGATCAAATTTTGTCCAGATCAGTGAGCTTTCCGGCGATGTGGAAGCCGCTGTTGAGATTTATGTAAAAACCTCAGGCTTTCTTCGCGTAGGGAAAAATCGCGGGCCGCGTCAGCCTCCGCTTTATATCTTCGAGATCACAGGCGCGGATAAGGATCGAACCCAAAAACCGGTGATGGTTAAATGGTTCGTTTCAGGTAAGCAAGCTGAGCGAATAGTCAACTATTATCAGGACCGATTTGCACGCGGAACACGGTTCGTAGCATACGGCAAATGGGAATGGGACGGTCGCCGCAATACGTTTTCGCTGATGCTAAATAAGCCGGAGGAACTTGAGATCCTTCCGAATGTTGACCGCGAACTGTTCAACACCGAATCAAGTCAGGACAATGACCAAACCCCAAAAGCCGAAAACCAAAACTCCGACGACGACCTTCTCGAAGACATCGACAATCCTGAGTTTGCACCTGTTCATAACGCGCGCCGCGTTCCGATCTATCGCAAACTCGGGCCGTTTCAGACAAAACGGCTTCGCGAGATAATTCACAGCGTCTTGCAAAATCTCGACCGCAAATCGGTCACCGACAATTTGCCGGACGAAATCCGCGAACGCCAAAATCTTGTAACGCGCGCGCAGGCTTTAGCAGAGATTCATTTTCCGCCTGACGATTCTTCTATAGCAGAATATGAAATGTTTCGGAGTGCCGCTCATAAGAGACTCATCTTCGACGAGTTCTTTTGGCTTTCATTTACAATGCAACT
>JANMDA010000411.1:0-2908 GCA_031376085.1 Chloracidobacterium sp. | reverse complement strand
GTGAGGCAACCGTCGCACTGTTTGAAAGACTCGAAAACAACGAAGTTATTTTTGTTGTTTCGGATTTGCTTGACCTCGAGCTGGCAAATGCTCCGGAAAACGTAAAAGAGTTACTGCATAATTACACGGCTGACAAATTTGAACGGGTTGAAGTGACGGAAGATTCTTTGCAACTGGCGGAAACGTATATTCAGGAAAAAGTCGTCGGAAAAACGAGTATCGAAGACTGTCAGCATATTGCGTTGGCGACAATCAGCAAAGTTGACGTTCTAGCCAGTTGGAACTTTAAGCACATCGTAAATTTAGCGAGACTAAAAGGATATAATGCGGTAAACTTAAAACTTGGATATCAGATGCTGGAAATACGCAGCCCAAAAGACCTGATCAATTATGGAAACGACTAAGAAAAAGAAATCTTTTGACGCGGTAAAGATGATGCGTGAGATCAGAGATCGAATTAGCTCCGAAACTCAAAATATGACCGCCGAACAGATCAAGGCCTACGTCAAAGCCAAACTCGCCGAAAGCAAAGTCAAACCGATCGGACAATAGGTTGCGCACGCCGCAATACGTCCAGCTCTTGGGCAAGCGTCCCCGGACTGAGCCTTCTAGTCTTATCGATTGCCATATAGACAAATCCTCCGTTTAATTGTTGTTTAGATTCGCGATTCGTATAAAATCGCCCTGAAATATTCCGCCAAAACAGCGAATTTGTCAAGCCCCGCATCGTCGCTGTGACGCATCACACTAAGCCTGTGACGCATCACACTAAGCCTGCGTCGCCTCGCACTAAGCCTGCATCGCCTCGCACTAAGCCTGCGTCGCGTCGCACTAAGCCTGTGTCACGTCGCACTAAGCCTGCGTCACGTCGCACTAAGCCTGCGCCACGTCACATTAAGCCTGCGACGTATCGCATTAAGCCTGTAACGCATCGCATCGACGATGTTTCTCATCACATCATTGATGTTTTATGCAATAAATCAAGGCATTTCCTTGGTTTTTAATGATTCTTGGTCTGGGACTTATGAAACCCATGAACCTTGCTCCCATTGAATCGCCCATTTACCGGATGTTTTCATTAGAAAATAAAACGTTCCAGCTCCGCATTGACCACCACACCAATGAGAAATACAAACTAAAGCCTGAGTTTTTTCTGCATTGAAGCCTATGCGGGAGAATGTAACGATGCTTTTAATATTGGGGTATTTTTGACGAAAGCGACCGGTCACATTTTCCGGTTTCCCAAATAATGCCTTACTCTCTTTCTGGCTAAAGAGTATGGATTGGAAGTTTCCGACAAAATCGTTTCGAATAGGTTGCTCCGATTCGATCTGTTTCTCGTTATAATCAGTAACGGTTTTGCTGCTAAGACCCGCAATATTATCGTTCCGAAATTCCTTGTCAAATAAGCCAACATTGGTGTGATCAGTTACTAATAATTGGGCGGATGGGAATTGCTTATTCAAAATCGCTGAGTAAATAATGTATGTCTCATCGACCGATTCGGTCGCCGTTGGAGTAACGTGCGGGCTTTCGACTGTCCCAATTTTTGATTGAGATATACAACCTGAATTCAAAAAGAGATACGTAACTAATGTGAATATGAGAATACGCATAGTTTTTCACCAACGATGATCGTAGCGGCTGAAATTCTCACGCCAGTCTTCCGCTTTGTCGTGGGGCAGGATCGGGATCGTGCCTTCCATCAGGATCCGGGCGTCCATTTCGCGGCGCAGGCGGTAAGTGCGGCCCGTGGGCGAGCAGACGGTTAGGACTACGCGGCCTTCGCTAACCTTGGAAACCGCCGCGAACCGCCAGTCAAAGCGCGAACGCACCAGAAGCCGCGAGCCTACGGCAAGTTGGTCGAGTGTTATTTGAGTTTTGGTTCTTTTCACTTTTATTGGCCACCGATTTCACGGATCAGACGGATAAGGAATTATGTTTTTCTATCGATTTAATCCGTGCAATCCGTGGCAAAACTCCTAGTCTTCAAACACTGAATCGCCTGACGCGGCGCCTTTGCCGACGGCGTAGAGGCGCAGGCCTAGCGAGATCATTACTACGGAGATCGCGATCCAGACAACAACCCAGAGGAGCGCAGGAATGCCGGTCGCGGCGGCCATGTTCGCGGCGTCGGTTGGTTGTGATCCGGCGGCTGAGATAAAGAACAGGTCTTTAAGGCTGAAGAAGGCGTTGAGCAGGCATTGCACCGCGAGAAATGCGAGAGCGAAATTTACCCACTTAGCATTTGCAAACTTTGCGATCGCAAAAAGCCCGGCAGTAAGCACTGCACCTGAGAACACTGTGAATACGACGCTGCCGAATGTGACGTTTGCGAGCAAATTCCAAAACGGTGCAAGGAAACCGAAGACGACCGTCATCACGCCGACGAGGCCTGACGAGAAATAGAGGGCCGCACGCGACGAGTAACCAAATCGCATCCAGACGAGAAGCAGCGTGCCGAAAGCGGTCGCTCCGAGATAACCGGCGCTTGAGATGAGCATTGATGAAAACCACGGCGCCTGTGACCAGACCATGCCGCTCGCATCAGGCGACACTGTGAGGCTCATTACATGATTTCCCGTGATGAGCGTCATCAACGCGTGACTGCTTTCGTGAATGAAGGTCGCAAAAAGCTGGAGCGGATATACGACATACCCAACGACCGGCATATACCACGACACCATCCACAGAAGGACGCTGATCACAGTCGCGGCGAGCAAAAGCGTGACCTGCGGTTTGGCGTCGGCGGCTAGCTTGTATCTCATAATTGATAACTCCTTATTTCCTACAAGCGAATACGTTTATTGTAAACGAAAGTTCGGTTATTGCGGAAGCCCGCGCGGGAGCAAGGGCGTTGGTGTAATAGTTACGACGCCCATGCTCACGCGCGGGCGTCCGCCGGTCT
>JANMDA010000343.1:0-12015 GCA_031376085.1 Chloracidobacterium sp. | reverse complement strand
GTCTATACCATGAAAGTGCATAACATACACTCTCCCCGTGGCCTCGTCAGGCGTGGTTGGGAGTCTTCCATTCCAATATGCGCCCAGTCCTCCCCAGACAAAAAATAAGGCCACCGCAAATAAATAGGCGACATAAACGATTTTTTTTCTTACTTCTGGGCTCATGACCCTCTGAACCTATATGAATCAAATAAAAAACTCTGTGCCAAACAAGCACAGAGTTTCTAAAAACTTTAAGAGTTGACTCTTTGCTGTTTAGCGGTTTATTTTATGTGGCCGCAAGTTGCAATAACTCACCACACCGATAATTAGAGTCTAGAGAGTTCGGAGTCTTGAGTCAAGCACCGAATCATTTCACAGCTTCCGACTCGACGTAAAAATTACGATTAACTACAACGCTCGCGACTGTGTCAGGAAATGTCATCGATTGCATTGTCTCGTTTGGATTTATCGTGACCTCATTGCCATTAACTGCAACACGGATCGGCATTGTAAAGCCCGGAACAACACGGTCATATTGGAACGACAGTTTGTCGCCTTCCATTTTATATTTGAAGAGCGGAATCTTGGTCGTCCTCAGATATTGGTCAAAAAATTTACTTAGGCCGATGCCGGACTTTTGGCTAATATACGATTCGACCTGCTCCGTTGTAACCGTCTTATGCCAGAATTCCGAGTTTAGCCCGCGTAATATGCCTCGCCACTTTTCGTCGTCATTTATGACGTTGCGAATCGTGTGCATCATGTTGCCGCCTTTGTAATACATATCACCGGAGCCTTCGCGGTTGGCGTTGTAAGTGCCAATAATCGGATTGTCGTTTTGAATATTTTTGCGGGTCCCGATGATATAGTCCTCAGCATCTTTTTTACCGAAATAATATTCGACAAAAAGAGTTTCCGAGTAATTTGTAATTCCTTCGTGGATCCACATGTCGGCGGCGTCCTTCATCGAGATATTGTTGCCGAACCACTCGTGGCCTGATTCGTGCACAATAATAAAATCGAATTTAAAGCCGACACCCGTGCCGCTTGTGTCGCGGTCGAGATAACCGTTGCGAAACCAATTGCCATAAGTGACCGAACTTTGATGCTCCATGCCAGCGTATGGGACTGCGACGAGTTTATAGCCGTCCTCATAAAATGGATATTTGCCGAACCAATACTCAAAGGCTTTCATCATGCGCGGAGCCTCTTTAAACTGCCGCATCGCCGCCTCCTTTTGCTGAGCAAGCACCCAATAACTCATATCGAGTGTGCCGCCTAGGCCGTTGTATTTCTCCGACCAAGTTATATAGTTTCCGATATTTACGTTGACGCCGTAATTATTGATCGGGTTAACGACTTGCCAGTGGAAGGTCTTTGTCTTGCTGACAGGATCGCTGTCTATTCCCTTCAAACGGCCATTTGAAACGGCGGCAAGATTTTCTGGAACCGTTACGTTTATCCGCATGCCGCGATCAGGTTCGTCATAGCCAATATCCTTATTCGGCCACCAAATACTCGCACCGATTCCCTGGCATGTCGTCGTAATATACCATTCGCCAAGGTCGTCGTGTTTCCAGGTCACGCCGCCGCTCCACGGCGGATTTTTGCTTTCGACAGGCATGCCCTCATAATAAATTTCGATCTTGTCTTCTACGCCTGCGAGTAATTCTTTATCAAAAGTTACCCAATAAACATTTCCTTCGCGCTCAAACTTTAGCTTGTCACTGCCGTGCAGAATTGCGGTGATCGCAAGCGGCGGCTGAAGGTCTATCTGCATCTTGGTGCCCGGCTTAACCGTTTTGAAAGTTATAGCGTTGGAGCCTTTTAGTGAATGCGTTTTCGGAAAGAACTGAACGGACAGATCGTAACGTAAAACATCCCACCATTCGCGTTCAGGAGTGATCGAACCACGAAGCATCTCCTGCCGCGAAATGGGCTCCGTCTTCGTCACAATATGAGTAGCCTGAGCAAAGATATGATTCGTCCCTGCCAGAACAAAAAAGGCGGCAGTCAATAAAATGGCGTAACTTCCCAAATGATGACTCATAAGAATCCGTCCTATATTTCTGCTATTGTTTCAATGCCGCTTTAAACTGAGCCTCGTATCCGGTGATCGCTCCCATTGCACCTGGCTGATCTTTGAATTTCACTTTAAGCATATCAAAAATTTCCTGTCCATGTGGATCAGCTATCTTTATCACGGCCTGCATGCTGTTGATAATGCTCTGAATATTCGACGAAGCAAAAGCAGCCTTGAATTTATCATATATCAAAGGATACGCACGCGGATCACCTTTGCCACTTGCTCCGACAATGATGAGAGCGGTCGTTCTTAGATTTGGAGAAAGATTCTCATCCGTTGCCGCTTTATAGCCGATCTCAAAGGCTCGTTTGTCATCTAATGCAGCAAGCCCGTTCATTCCGGCGATTTGAATCCTTCCCTTCCATGACAACGTATTTGTCAATTTGACCAAAGCATCAAATGCACGCGGGTCTTTTACACGGCCAAGAGCCAATGCAGATTGGTCAATAACGGAATAGCTTTGGTCATTCAGTGCAGCAAGGAAAAGATCGGAGTATTTCTTATCCTGAGTTTCGCCGAGCAGTTCCATTGCTTCGCCGCGAATTATCGGCTGCTTGTCTTTCGCGAGCCGCATGGCAGCCTGTTCGACATTGGTATCGAGTTTCGCAGCCGGTCGTTCTTGTCCACGAGGCGGATCGGGTGAATAAATATTCGCGATAACTGACAATGCAGCTCTTCGAATACGCCAGAAAGGATCTTTTTCAGCCGAGTTGATAAGTGCCTCAACTACACGCGTTTTGTTGGCGGCGTCCGCAGCCTTTTTTTCGAGTTCACCCATCGCCCAGCGTCGCCCGAGCACATCCTTATCGTTTTGCATCTGGTAAAGAAGTTCGTCCATAGACTTTTCAAACTTCATTTCTTTTAGCAGCGTGCTCTCAAAATCAAAATTTACAAGCTTCGGTTTGGCTGATGAGTCAAAAGTGAAAACATTTTCAGCCTGCGGCTTGAGCCAAACGCGTTCTATGCGGTTGTCGATCTCAACATCGACATAAGACTGGAAAAACTCTGCCTGAGGATATTCGTTCGTGATGTCAATCTTTTGTGTCTGTTTGACATTAAGCGTCAACTTTTTCGATGCGTCGTCATAATTCTGTGTGATCTCAAATATCGGATGCCCCATGCGGTAAAGCCATTGGTCGAAAAACCAATCCATTGACTGGCCGCTTGTTTCTTCGACAGCGATTCTCAGATCTTCCGTCGAAACCGGCTGATGGGCATTTGCCGTCAGGTAATTTTTTAGCGATGCAAAAAATAATTTATCGCCCAAGTGCTTTCGCAGCATATGGAGCACCGAACCACCGCCCGGATAAGCGTAGGTATCGAACATACCATCTTTACTGGCAAAATATTTCGTAACAATAGGCCGCCTGATGCCCTGGTTCCATGTGCCGATTGTCGCGTTCTGATTGCCCCTGATGTCGGCATAGAGAAATTCTTCATGTCCCTTTTGCTTTTCAGTCCACATTGCCTGCATATATGTGGCAAAGCTCTCATTGAGCCATATTTGCCCCCAATCGCGGCACGTCACATAATCGCCAAACCACTGGTGAGCCAATTCGTGAGATTGCAAGCCTTCGCTGTCCGTATCAAGCAATTCGCGTTCATCATGGATCATTTCCTCGATCATCGTGGTCGCCGAAATGTTCTCCATTCCGCCGCCAAAATCCTCGACAAAAGCTTGTGAGTATTTCGGATAAGGATACTTTACGCCAGTGATCTCAGAAAAAAATTTCATTGTCGCAGGAAGGTTTTTGACCGTCGCGGCAACTTCCTTTTTTTCGTTTGTATATCCGTAGTTATAGACCGGAATACCTTCGAAATCCTGGACGACCGGATCAGTTTCACTCACTACGATCGACGAGAGGTAATTTGAATACGGCTGGTCCATCTTCCAATGGAAAGTTCGCGTGTTGTCGCCGTTTTCTTTTGTTTCGACGAGCTTGCCGTTCGACACGACACTAAAAGGCTTTTCGACGGTCGTGCGAATATCGGTCGTTCGAAAATCGTTGGGGCTGTCATAAGACGGAAACCAGTAGCGGTTAAATTCCGACTCGCCCTGCGACCAAATTTGTCGGGGCTTATTCGGATTATCGGCAGTGGGCTTGATGAAGCGTAAACCACGGCCAAAGCCGCCTAAGATGCCCTCGCTATCAGCCGCGTTTACATAATTCGTCTTGTAAGCGATCTTTACAGAGATGTCCTCGCCGGCTCGATAAACGCGGTCGAGCATAATTTCGAGATTGTCGTCGCCGTCCTTGCCGTCGTATTTGAATTTCAGGTCGCCGCCTTTCGTAAGCGTTACCGAATCGATCGTCATCATCGCTGCATCAAGCGTAAACTTGTCCGTATCACGAAATGGCGAGAACAGTATCGTAGTCGTGCCTATCGCACTGGTTTTATCCCAGTCAAAACGCAGGTCAACGTCGATATGCTTGATGTCGATATTGCGGCTGCGAACCCAATTGACCGGCGGGAGCGTTTTCTTTTCATCTTGCTGAACAAAAATGTTCTGAGGCATCGGTCGGGCCTGAACCATTGCAGACAAACCGAAGAAAACTATCATTGCGGTTGCGTAGATGCGGCGATATAAGATCTGTGTCATAAATAATTCCTCGCTATTATTATTTTTTCTTACTGTTTGATGCAGCTTCGATTTGAAAGGTTACGAGACAAATTGCGTTTTTGTTTCAGGAATTACAGTTGCACAAGCCCGCACGTTAGTAAGGGCGACACACTCAACGGTGAATGTTCCGCCCTTACTAACGTGCGGGCTTGTGCATAATTAGTAAGAAGTTACGACTATTTGTTGGTCATGTATTTCTGGGCCATTGAAGCCAGATCGTCGATCACGCTGCCATCCTTGTCACTGTCAAGCATGTTAGACGCCATATCAATTATCGAATTACCGGAAGACTGCGGTTGAGTTTGCGGCTGAGTATTTGACTGGCCGCCGCCAAGCAGTCCGCCCAGAAGCCCGCCAAGTCCATCGGCGCTGACACCTTGCTGCTGCTTTTGTCTGCCAAGATAACCCATAACGATCGGGGCAATAAACATAAGGATTTGAATAACCTGGCTCATACCGATCCCCGATTTTTGGCTGACTTTCTCAGCGACCACATCCTGTTTGTCTCCGAGTATATGTGCCAGAATTCCGCCGGCATTCATAGCCGGTGTTGGAGCAGCCGTCTGGCCGCCGCCAAAGATCGTTCCTGCGAGGCCGCCGAGATTGTCAAGAACACTGCCGTCGTGGTCCTCTTCAAGAGCAGTATTCAAACTCTCGGCACCTTCCGTCGAAGATGCATTACTGGCAAGCCCGTTTATCAGCGCGGGCAGAGCAGCTTGGATCGCCGTGTTTACCAAAGAACTGTCGGCTCCGACATTTTGGCTTATCTGATCGACCGCCTGATTTCCCTGCTCACTGCCGAGCAGATCTTGTAATGAAAACATATAATATTCTCCTAACTTTTTAACTTTAGACTGTAGAGTTAGATTAACAAACCAAAAGAGTTCTTACCAGAGAGTAATGCGTTTGCGCACAAGGAAAAGTCTAACCATCAAAAATTCAATATTCGCGGCGGCAAGTTTGCTTCTGCTTGCATGTCTCGCGGCAATTATTTGGTTCTGGTGGTTTTCGGCAGATTTTGTTGCTCCACTCCGATACACTTCGTCAATTGCTGGTATAAACGCAGAATTCGGCGAACCATTTGGAGTCGCGGTCAGTGGTGAAAAGATCTACGTTTCTGACGGCCTTAGCGGAAAGATATTTATTCTTTCCAATGACGGTCAAATCTTGTCAGAAGAAGGAGGCCTCGACACACCTTCCGGTATTGCGTTCGATAAGGAAGGCTATTTAATTGTTGCCGATTCAGGCCGAAATGTAATTTACCGGCTTGATCCAAGTCCGACTATAATTGGGGGAGTTTCAGACAAACGCGGATTCGTCGATGGCGACCTGTCAACGGCGCTTTTCAACGGACCAACTGGCATTGCTGTCGCGACAGATGGAAAGATATTTGTCGCTGACACTTATAACGACCGTATTCGCGTGATAGAAAATGGCCAGGTCTCGACTATTGCAGGCAGTTCGCCCGGGTTTGGTGATGGCGCAGGAGCCGACGCAAAATTCCATACGCCATGCGGCATCGCTATCTGGCATGACAAACTTCTTGTCGCCGACTCAGGTAATCGCCGCATACGGGTTGTCGAATCCGACGGCCGCGTCTGGACACTTGCCGGAAATGGCGATCTCGCTTTAAAAGACGGATTGTTGCCGGCATCGTCTTTTGTCCAGCCAACTGCGGTCGCCGTTGATAAGAACGGCATGATCTTCGTCGCCGACGGCAACGCGATCCGGCAGATCGGCGGCGGAGTATTTCCCTTTGTTCAGACGATCTCAAACGAAACTCGCGGCATACATGACGGAAAAGCAGCGCAGGCAAGATTCAACCGGCCATCTGGCCTTATAGTGAATAGCTCAGGTGATCTTCTGGTCGCTGATAGCGACAATCGTCTGATCAGGCGATTTAGTTCGCGAAGAATCGGGCATGAAATCACGGCTGATGAAATAACGGCCCTTCGCGACAAACCTGCAGAATTTCGAGCGTCGCAGCCGCCTCGATGGCCCTTTGACCCACCGGATGCTAAACGTGATATAGCCGGCACGCTCGGCGAAATTCGCAATGAAATTCCGGAAACGAATCACCCTGCCAGATTTCATAACGGACTGGACATTGCCGGAGCGTATGGCGAAACAGCTAAATTCGTTCGCGACGAGAAAGTGCTTAGCCCCGTGGCGGCAGATAATTTCGACACGCTGCGTGAACTGCTCAGAATCCCGACAATCGGCTACATTCATATACGTTTGGGCCGCAACGCATCGTCAGTGCCATTCGGCGACGAACGTTTTCAATTCGACAAAGATACCGCCGGAAAATTGACCGGCGTTCGCATCCCGCGAGGTATCAAATTCAAAGCGGGCGAACCGATCGGCACGTTAAATCCAATGAACCACATTCATTTGATCGCCGGAAGGAGCGGCGCAGAGATGAATGCACTTGATGCTCTTATCTTCCCGAATCTGACCGATTTACGCCCGCCGACCATAGAAAAAGTTTCGCTGTTTGATGAAAATTGGGGTGAAATCGAAACCGCAGCGAAAAACACCCGTATTAAACTTACAGGGAAAACGCGTATCGTAGTCAGGGCTTTCGATCAGGCAGACGGAAATTCCGAGCGGCGGAGGCTGGGTGTTTATCGGATAGGTTATCAGCTGCTAAAATCTGACAATTCGCTGGCCGCTGATATAAAATGGACGATCATATTTGACCGTATGCCGGCGATCGAGGCTGTAAAACTGGTTTACGCCGCAGGCAGCAAATCAGGTGCAACCGGCGAAACAATATTCAATTACATCGCCACCAATTATGTGGATGGCGATGAATTTCACGAAGATTTTCTGGATGCTGAAACTCTTGAAAACGGCACATACACAGTGCGTGTTTTTGTAGCTGATTATTTTGGCAATACGTCATTTAAAGATATTTCTATTGAGGTTTTGAAATGAAAAAAATAATTTTATTGATCACACTATTTGCATTTATCTCCGCCGTAATGCCGGTCAAAGCGTTCATTGGGCCGAAGTCTATTCTGGTCGCTCCAAAAGCGCCGAAATTCACCGATGCAGAGCGGCAGGCCGAGCTTGCCCGCCGTCGAGCGGCCGTGGCAGCAAAAATGGCGGACAATAGTATGCTGATCCTCTTCTCGGCCGAGCCGCGGCTCTACACAAACGATGTCGATTATGTTTATCGACAGGAAAATAATCTCTACTACCTGACCGCTCTCAAACAGGACGGCGCGACGTTTGTTATGACAAAAGACGGCGGCATTGTGACCGAAACGCTCTTTTTGCCAAAACGCGTACCTCTTCGCGAGGCGTGGGAAGGCAAAATGTATTCGCGCGAACAGGCGTTGAACGTCTCGGGCCTGAAAAATCTGGTCGATTCGTCCGAGCGCGATGCTTTTTTTCAGACGCTGAAAGAGAAGAAAGCGTTTGCGTCAAAGGATAGCTCTGCCTCGATCTCATCAGGTGCAGAAACGGTCTATTTGCTGCTCCCGAATAATCCGCAGGATCGAGATGGAATGCGGGAGTTTGCCGTAGAAAACGCATTTTCGAAAGAACTCGCAGGCTACAAAGTCGAAAATGCACAACCGATATTTGCCGAGCTTCGCCACATCAAATCGCCTTATGAATTAAAGTTGCTACAGCACGCGGTCGATATTTCGAATGAGGCGCACATGCGTGCAATGGCAACCGTTGGGCGTGCCGAGTGGGAATATCAGGTACACGCCGAGGTCGAATACACATTTCGCCGTCGGAATGCCGATTCGTGGGGATACCCGTCGATCGTCGGTTGCGGGGCCAATGCAACGACGCTGCATTATGTTGAGTCTCAAAGCCCTGTTAAAAAAGGCGAACTTCTGCTCTTGGATGTCGGCGCGGAATATGAACACTACACCGCTGATGTAACGCGCACCTTTCCGGTAAACGGCAAATTTACAAAAGAGCAAGCCGAGATATATCAGATCATTTACGATGCCCAAGAAGCTGTTGCCAAAGCGACCAAGCCCGGTGTCACATTCGCAAATCTAAACGCTACCACTCGCAGTGTAATACAGACCGGCCTTGCGAAACTTGGCCTGATACCCAGCGCGGACGCAAAGGTGCAAGTTCTTATTAATGGACAACTAACAGAAGTTCCCGCGTCCGGTGTTTGGAATATTCACGGCCTTGGACATTGGCTCGGCATGAACGTCCATGATGTAGGCAATTACGCTGCTCCAATGAAGGCAGGTATGGTTTATACAAACGAGCCAGGTATCTACATTCGCGAAGATGCTCTTGTAAATTTGCCAGACACGCCGCAAAACAAGGCCTTTATCGAGAAGGTAAGTCCCATTTACGAAAAATACAAGAATATCGGGGTGCGGATCGAGGACGACATGCTGGTGACAGAAACAGGCGTCGAATGGATGAATAAGAATTTGCCGCGTTCGATAGCCGATATCGAAGCATTCATGGCTGCCGCTCCGAGGCAGGTGACTTTGAGCGAACGTATCATGAACAATCCGGCCCGTGTTCTATTTGACCAAACACTTGCGATTCGTTAAAAGATCGCTCCTTGATTCTCTGTGTAAAAATAGCGGCTCTTGCAGTCGCTATTTTTTTGCCTTTTGACTATAGGGGAGCAATAGTTTCAAAATCTATTCAGGTAATATCTTGGCAAAGAATAACACAATCTCAGACGATCTCTCGCTGCCGCTGATCATCGTTAATCCAAAATCGGCATCAGGGGCGACTCGCGAAAAATGGTCGCAGACGGCCAGCGATCTGCGGGCTCATTTCGGGCCGTTTAGTGTGGCTTTTACAAAAGGGCCGGGTGACGGCATTGATCTGGCTGAACGTGCTGCCGAATCGGGGCGGCATTTTATCATCGCGTGCGGCGGCGACGGCACGATCAATGAGGTCGCAAACGGAATTTTGCGCAGCGGTGAAGATGTCGAGCTTGGCGTTTTGCCGTCCGGGACCGGCGGTGACTTCCGACGGACTTTGGGCCTACCGTTGACGAACCGCGAAGCCGCTGCTGCTCTACGCGACGGTGAAACCCGAAGGATCGATGCCGGCAAAGCTACCTTTCTCGATCTGAATGGAAATACCGTCAAAAGATATTTCCTCAACGTCTCTTCATTCGGCCTTGCGGCTTCGATCATCAAACGCGTTAAATCAGCAAAAATATTCGACTGGCTGCCCGTAGACAGTGTTCGCGGCCGCGCAAATTTTGCCGCCTCGACGCTGCGCGAAGTGCTCGAACTTGATCCGGTCACTATTCGCGTCCGTATCGACGGCGGCGAGGAAAAGACGCTGCAAACAATAAATTTCTGCATCGCTAACGCCCGATATTTTGGCGGCGGCATGATGATCGCACCTGATGCCAAAATAAATGACGGCTTGTTCGACGTGGTAAATATCGGCGACATCAGCACCGCAAAAATACTTCTTAACGCCTACAGTCTTTACTGCGGAACCCACAACGATCTCAATGAAGTAAAAAGCACGCTTGCAAAACGGATCGAAGTTTCTGCCTTCGACTTGTCCACCGATATACTTCTCGAAACCGACGGAGAACTTCCCGGAAAATTGCCTGCTACCTATGAGATCGTTCCAAATGCACTGAGAGTGCGCATAGCAAAATATGGCCTCTTAGCTTAAATCAGTCGTTTTTATCGTCAGACCGGCCTCGATTTTATGGCAATCGGGGACTTTGGAACCCGAAAAACCTAGTTTAATATTAAAACAACAAGGAAAAATAATATGGGTTGTTGGTTAATGGGCATTATCGGCGCTTTCTTTTGTTTAGCCTTTGGCATAGTCTCGGTTATCATCCTCATCAATTTAGAATATTACAAGGAAGCCGTGACTCACGGTGTTATTTGGGTTGTGGTTGCCTTGGTATTAGTAGGCTTGGGAATATTGTTGAATGATGAAAAGTAATTATCCCTCGAATTAGAGCGGCCAAAAGATCGGGACCAGGATCATTGCCACAACAAAAACTATAACCGTCAGAATCGAACCGATCTTAACAAAATCCACAAATCTGTATCTACCCGGCGAGTAAACCAGAACACAAGCCGGTTCAAGAGGAGTGATGAAGGAAAAACTAGCTGCGTAGGTGATCGCAGCAATAAATGTTCTAGGGTTTACACCGAGAGCAATAGCTGATTTCACCGCCACAGGCAGGACGACAAGTGCCGCAGCCTGATTAGACATAGGCTGGGTGAGAGCAACCGTCAGGATAAAGAAACCCGCGAGTACGGCAGACGGCCCAAAAATACCGAGGTAATCGTTTATGAGCGCAGCCAAAAACTTATCAGCCCCCGTCACCTCCATCGCAACCCCAAAACTCATCATGCAGGCTATCAAGACCAGCACTCGAAAATTCACGAGCGTATAAAGTTCACTGTGTTGAACGGTCTTGGTTACGAGCAAAAGCATCACGCCGCAAAGCACTGCTATTGCCAATGGGACCTCAAACCCGAAAACAACTTTAGTCAGCGACAGGCCGAGAAACAATAGAAATGCGGCAATGGCCCATTTTCGTTTTTCAAATTGTGTGTTGGCGTTCGTTACATCTTCCAAAATTAGAACATCGTTATCCCCTACTAATAGGTCAACGCCAAGCCGTTTGCCCTGAACGAGCAGCACATCACCAAAATTGATCGTCACTTGGCTTAGTTTGTTCATAACGGTGCGGCCGTGGCGATTTATGGCAAGTACAGTCAAATTATAACGGTCCCGAAAAGCAAGACTCTTTAAAGTCTTGCCGGATAGACGCGAGTCACGCAAAACGAGCACTTCAAAAAGCTCTACATTCCCGCCTTCAAGTTGAGTGTCGCTAAGTAAAAAATCAGGCTTGATCTCGAGTCCGGCTTCTTCTTTTACGCGAAGAATATCGCTTAGTGTTCCTTCGACAATGAGCGAGTCCCGGCGCCTGATGCGCTCGTTCGAACTCGGAGCACTGATCTTTTCTCCGTCACGAATTATTCCCAACACATTAAGATCGAGCCGCTGATTTAAATCAGCCTCTCCGATGGTTTTTCCGACCAAGGGTGAATCCGGCAAAACAAGTAATTCGGAAACATATTCGCGCATCTTGTATTGCTCGGTCAACGAATCTTCACCGCCGCGGCTGGGCAACAAATGCCTGCCTATCGTGAGCATGTATAGCATTCCCGCAAACAATGTGACAAGCCCGACTGGTGCCAATTCGAACATCGAAAAAGGCTGTTGTCCATATCGCTGGATCGCTCCGCTTACAGCCAGATTTGTCGAGGTCCCGATAAGTGTGCAGCTGCCGCCGAGTATGGCTCCGAACGCAAGCGGCATAAGGAGT
>JANMDA010000301.1:0-7995 GCA_031376085.1 Chloracidobacterium sp. | reverse complement strand
ATGTTTTTCGGCGGGTTGCGGGTAAGGAAACGCTTGATTAAACTGGGCAAGACGATAGAACTAAGGACAGAGAGGTTTCGCTTATCTATGAAAAGAAATATGGCAGCGATATTTGTGATCGCAATTATGATTTTTGCTGCGACGGCTTGCGGCACAAAAGCTGTCACGACCGCGACGATCAGCAATCTGGCATTTGGCAAAAATGAAAAGGCCGATCCGTCTCTGACCACCTTCGACATTGCGGACGGTATCTATGCAGTTGCCTGGATTTCGAAGTCGTCCCCAAAGCACAGTTTGTATTTTCGCGTTATTGCCGAAAAGGTTGCCGAACGGCAGAAGGGAGACGAGGTCATGACCAAAAACGTCGATCTGGAAGGATCTGAGCCGGCCAAGCTTCACTTCTCTGTTGCCTATCCCGGCGAATACAAGATCGAGGCCACGCTTTCCGGTGACGCGGGCCAAAAGATCGACAGTAAGTCAGGAACGATAATTGTTACCGGTGAACCGTTGCCACTAGAAAGCGAAGAAGGTGAACGGGATGCGGATAAAGAAAAAGACAAAGAAGAACACACTGACCGTGAACGTGAACGCGAAAAGGGCAGTGACAGAAAATAGTCAAATAGTCACGCGCGTCACCTACTAGTTGAGACAGGCGTAAGACTTTCACCTGACTCAAGTCTTTTTAGCCAAGTCTCGATGGCGTTGGCTTCATCTGCCGAAAGATTTTTTTCACCAAAGCGAACACGGTTGTATTTCTCGGTGATGCTGACGACTTCGGGAATTCCCGAAGCAAGTGCAAATTCCTGAGGCGTCTGATGTGGCTCGCGTGTCCAACCTTTGTCAGCTAAGATGCGTTGCAAGCGGTCGTAAAATTCGACAATTGAGGCATGACGCTTTTTGAAGAATCGATCCCAAAGACGCTGCCAGATGCTGAGACGTTTGATCTTACGGAAGAGCCAAACCAATAATAAAATTCCTAAGATCGCCGCTGCGATATAAGCGACACCGTAACCTATCGCAGCTAGACTTGCCCGCAACCCTTTGTCACCGCGAACTTCTGCCCACCATTTTTCGACAAGAATGTTCTGGGCATAGCCGAGATATGACGAGATCATTGCTTGATAATCTATAAAACCGTTTCGGATGGACTTTGCCAATGAACGCTGTTCCTGATTGTCGTAGGCCACGAAATGCTGGATCCAAAACGTTTCGAGAGCTTCGAGATATTTGTTAATGCTGCCTGCGATTCCGGCTGACGACGAAGCTAAGGTCTGCCCTGCAAATGGCGTCGGGTCGAACGGCATCCAAACATCTTCGCCGGGAAAATAGACCTCGACCCAAGCGTGGGCATTTCGCTGGCGGACGACGGTCACATCCGCTGCGTCGTTGTATTCACCGCCGTGAAAACCGTTTACTATGCGTGTCGCAATACTCTGCGTCCGAAGCATCACAGCCATCGCGGTCGCAAAGTATTCGCAATGGCCTTCGCGGACATTGAACAAAAAATCCGTGAGCGGCTCGTCGCCGCCGGCTTTTTGTTCAAGCGTGTAGCCGAAATTATTTTGCAGGTAAAACTCAACCGCATGTGCTTTATCGTAGCGATTCTTCGTGTTTGCTGTGATCGTTTCTGCAAGCTTGGCTATACGCGGATCAAAAACAGGCGGAAGCAAGCGATAATTCGAGACATCGGCTATGTAAGGTTTATCGTCTTCTCGAAGCTCCATGGCGGTCGGCAGGCTTCGATCTGAAAGGACTTTATAACTGATGCGTTCGGAACTGCGCGAATAGCTAAGAGAGCCGTAAGAGTCCTTATACACAACCGGAAAATTGCCCTGAATCTTGACGGCACGAGGTAAAGCGAAGAGCACAGGTGTATCAAGCGGTTCAAGGTAGATCGTTTGGATCGAACTACTTTCCCTATCCGCTGTAAAATCTACTTGTATGAGATCGTTGTCACCCTTTTCAAAAGTGATCTTCGAACCAGTTTTCGACTTGCTCCACGACTTGTTATCAAAAGTGTCGAGTGCCACGCCGCGAAAATAAAGACTGCTGTCAGGTTGCGCACTGCCCTCCAGTTTGACACGCATTACGGGATCGTTGCTTTGCTGTATCTTGCCGATGCCGCCCAGACGAACAGAGTCCGAAAATCCGGAAAAAGTATTTTGGCCAAGCTGATTGCCGCCAAATCCAGCGCCACCGACACGCGGCAAAAGAAAAAACATTGGCAACGCCAAGGCAATGATAAAAATGATCAGTGCAATAGCAGCCGTTGGAAGCCGGCGAACAGGCAATGCGGTGTGTGATTCAGAGTTTGGATCTCGTTCGTAGGTTTTGTCGCCGTTTATTTTCTTTTCAACAGCACGCGATGTTTTGCGGATCTCGAACGCAATGATCGCCGTGGCCATAACGAGTAAGTAAATAATAAACGTTCCTAAATAAAGTGCGCTGATGCTCAAGCCGGCAGCGAGCAGCACTTCGAAAAACGACATCAGATAAAGGAATATCCAATCGCGGTCGCTCTTTCTTTGCAGAAGTTTGACGATGCCTAAACTCAGTATCATCCGCGCGAGAATGCTGGCGATTGCTGCCTCGCCGCCTGCAAAAGTTATGATATGAAGTTTCCACGCCAGAAAAAAAGCCGGCAGCGCCAAAACGATGAGCGCAGTGCCGAGCTTTTCCGAGATCTGCCAACGTGAGCCTTCCAAACGCCAGGCCGCTATCATCACCGCAACAAACAATGCCGTCCCGACGATCCCAAACGTCCCCGATACCCACAGCGACAAGAAGCCGCAAAAAACGGCTGCGTAGGAAACGAGGCGAAAGAACTTCTCAAAATTCATCGATTGACGGATAATTCCGCTAATCGATTATACCGTTTCGTCGGAACTTAGTTCCAGCGATTTAGTTATTATCCAAATCACTAATTGCGGCCTCGCCTTATGGCGCCGAAAGCTGAATAATGCCGTCGGTTACCGTTTGCGATTCGCCCTCGTTGAACACAAAACGCTCCCAGATTAATGGCGACATCATGCCGGGTGCCCCGACAGCGATAAACCTGAGATTCAAAAGAACGCCGTTGCCGTCTATAGGAATCGGGCCGTAAACGACAACTCTCAAAAGTCCCGGTTCGGTTGCGTTGGTAACAACTGAAAGGGCGCGGCTAAGCGTTTCGGTGAGTTCGGCCGGATCGGTTTGAGGCTGCAACACGAGCGGATCGTATCTGAGATCGAACTCATAAGAGATTATTCCCTTATTCGCAACTCCAATGACGGTTACCGGCACAACGATCTCTTTGTCCACTTGTGTCACAAGATAGGGCAGTGTGACGAAAATATCTGACTGCTTCCGTTCGCTGTCCGTTGCCAATTGCCTACCGCCGAATGCATCATTAGACTGGTCAATGACCCCACCAACGGGTCGCGCGCCGGTATTCACCCAGTTGCCTGTAACATCGCCCAGCAGCAAAGCCGTGTAGTCCTCACCCGCGATGTTGGCAACGACCGATGCGTAATTCCTGCTCACAGGGATAAATTTCCAGGTTCCCGTAAATCCAATTCCCGGCGGAGCATATGGCGGCCCGGCGGCGAATTTTGCGACCTGTCCCGCATCGAACGACGAGATAATACCGTTACCGCTGGTATCGGCCACTATCAACTGGTTGCCTGTCAACTGCGGCAACGGCGGACCGGCTACATGCTGCGCTATCCTTGCCGCATCGAAAGAGGCGATCGAGCCGTTTACACCGCCCGTTTTAGTCGGTGTGACTGTATAAGCACCTGACCCAAATCCGGTCAAAGAATACTGGCCCGCTGTCGGCCCTACCCCGTCGGTAAAGACCGAAACCGGAATCGATCCCGCTCCGCTTATTAATACGTTTGAAACAAAACGCGGCGGTGGCGGATTTCCGAGTGCATTGCCATATGTAACGGCCCCGCTGATCACCGGCCCAGCGGTAGGTGTCGCTGTGGGTGTCGGCGTAAATGTATTTGTTGCCGTCAGAGTCGGCGTGAATGTATTTGTTGCCGTCGGTGTCGGCGTAAACGTATTTGTTGCCGTTGCCGTCGGTGTAGGAGTGAATGTATTTGTCGCAGTTAACGTCGGCGTGAATGTAGCCGTCGCAGTTGCAGTGTTTGTTGCCGTATTGGTAGGTGTAAAAGTCTGCGTCGGTGTGAACGTAGCTGTCGCTGTCGGAGTTGGTGCCAGGCATGGCAGGCCTGTTATGGTATCTATCCTCACACCGGTGCCTGCGGTGCTCCGGTCGGTGCCCACACGCCATTTAAGCTGGATGTTCTGGCCGTTGGCTGCTGCTGGAAGAACAACTGTTGTCGTTATATATCCTGCCGAACTTCCCGTCCATGCCGGACGTCCTCCGATCGGATTGCCGAAGTTTACCGGAATACTTCCATTGTAGCCTCCGGCGACAAAACTGCCGCCTGCCGTCACGATGTCGGCAAAAGCACCGCCACTGATGCTTATCTCAAGCACCATGCCGTCAAAGTTGGGCTCGGTATCGTAGTTGTTCCTGAAGCTGAATGATCCTCCGCCAGCCGGAACAGTGAGCAGTGGCGATACCAATTCGGTGTTGCCTATATCGGCCGGATCCGTTGCAAATGCGTCGTTCGGTGCGGTATCTGGCAGAGTTGTCGAAGTTACCCATGGCACCTCGACCCCTGTCGCAGCCGATGTCCAGCCGGACGGAAGTGCCGGAGCAGTTACTCCGTCAAAGTTCTGACTGCAAGCTCCCGGCGGCGGCGTATTTGTCGCTGTCGGCGTCGCGGTATTTGTTGATGTCGCGGTGTTCGTCGGCGTTGAAGTGTTCGTAGCTGTATTTGTCGCCGTAAACGTCGGCGTGAATGTCGGCGTTGAGGTGTTGGTCGCAGTATTCGTAGGCGTAAACGTCGGCGTTGCCGTGTTGGTCGGCGTGCTCGTATTTGTTCTCGTCGGCGTATTTGTCGCCGTATTCGTTGGAGTATTTGTCGCCGTCGCAGTGTTGGTCGGCGTGCTCGTATTTGTTCTCGTCGGCGTATTTGTCGCCGTATTCGTCGGCGTAAATGTCGGGGTGAACGTCGGCGTATTTGTTGCGGTGGCGGTAGCTGTGCTTGTCGCCGTCGGCGTTGCTGCGGCTGTGCATGGCAGGCCGCTGATCGTATCGACCCTTACGCCGGCAACTCCTGCGGCAATATCACTACTGTCGGTGGCGACATACCAACGAAGCCGAACCGACTGTCCGTTTGCCGAGGCGGGAAGATTGGCCGTTGACGTAATGTATGCTGGTACAGCTGTCGTGCCTGACGACAGGCCGCTCCATGCCATTCGGCCGGAGATCGGACTTCCGAAAGAGGAGCTGATCAAATGCGTGTATCCGCCGGTCACAAAACTGCCGCCGGCCGTGACAATATCCGCAAAGGCACCGCCGTTGATGCTGATCTCAAGCACCATGCCGTCAAAGCCCGTCTCCATATTAAACAGGTTGGCGAATGTGATCTGTCCTCCACCTGCGGAGACGGCAAAGGAAGGCGTGACAAGGAAGGTTTCGCCAACACTAATTACATCTGGCGCAAAGACGTCATTTGGCGACGTGCTCGGCGATGTTGTCGATGTTACCCAAGCCGACTCGCCGCCTGTTGCAGTGCTTGACCAACCTACAGGGAGTGCCGGTGCAGTTACCATGTCGAAATTCTCGCCGCAAGAAGACGGAACGACGGAGAAATCCAGGACCCAGGTATTGGTCGGGAAGCTGCCAATGCCGCTGAGTGCTCTATTTGTCAGGTTCATGACGAACAAATTGGTTGGGTTCGACGGGCCGCTGCTATCGATGCTAACGTAGGCCGTGCCGGTCGCACCGCTGATGTCCATGCCGATCGTATTGTTAGTCGTCACGGCGCCCGGCGAAGCGACGGTGCTCATCAGGCCGGAATTCGGGCTGTTCGGCGTGCCGTTGATGCTGCCGATGGTAGCCAGATCGGAGTTACCATAGTTCCATGTGTAAAGTGTCGTTTGCGGTGCACCAGTGACATTGTTGTTGTACGCGATGTTGCCGGTCTGGACGTTGGCCGCAAAGCGCGGATCGCCGGGGGCATAGGCAAGATTGGTGTCCTGTTGGACAAGCGCACCAGTGTCGGGATTTACCCTAAAGTTGTTATTGCCTTCAGATGCCAATGACGATGATACGACCCGAATGCGGTCGGCCGCCGGGTTAAAGTCCATCTTGACACCGTTCGACAAGTTGCCCGTCAACGTCAGGCCCGGCCCGACAGGTGTCAGGACGGCGTTTGTGAGGTTGACCGTGTATAACTGTGCGGTTCCTGTTCCGTTGGCCGTGCTGATGGCGTAAAGCTGTCCGGTCAGCGGCCGGAAATCTATCGCCTTGATCGTTTGTCCCGCGACCAGTCCGCCTGCCCCGGTCGTAAATGCACCTATCGTGGTGATCGTACCCGGAGTCGTGCTGTTAAATCTAATAAGGTTAACCGCATCGCCACTGGCGTCTGTGGCCACGGTGATGCCGTATACGATTTCGACCGGAAGCGGTGTCGGCGTACTTGTCGCAGTATTTGTCGCAGTTACCGTACTAGTAGCGGTCGGAGCGTTAATTGTATAAACCTCACCGGTCGTGAAATTGCCGTTGCCCGTACCGATGCCGCCCAGCGGGACGCCTGAGCTGTCAATAATTGTGTCGTCGTCAATGAGGTCGAGGCGTAGCGTTCCGGTGCCCGAGCCCGTGCTTACGGTCACGTTATAAGCGCCTCCGTTTCCTGAGATGCTTGTAATAGAAGCCCCGGAGATCGTCCCTGTCGTGGTAAGTGCAAAATCGCTTGTGCCAACGAGGGCAGGGTTGATGCCTGTATTGAATAGCACTTGAAATACGACGCTCGATCCCGAAGTGGTCGGATTGGGGCTTGACCGGTTGATCGAGAGTACCGCCGGTGCAGCTGCGGGCGAGGTTTGTGCCTCGTAGGCTCCAATGTCGGTTGCGTCGCTGCCTGGCGCATTTGCGACCGCCAGATCAACAGTACGAGCCAAGCCGCGTTGGTCGATAAACAACCCCGAACCTGTATTATTACCTGAGTCGAGAGCCGCGCTGCTGCCGAGCAGTGCGTGGGTCTGCGTCGTGCCGCCGTTATTGCCAAGCGGTGCGAGTCCGACAAAGGCGTTGATCTTGTCAGTTGTGATCGGCGCGACGTTGAGAAAACCGCCGCCGCCGTCGTTTGTCATATTAAAGCCCAGCGTTGTGACGGTTTGAGTACCGCTGCCGCCTATCGTCAGATTGTTGGGTTCGTTGTTTGCGATGATGGTATTGCGTAGCGTCGTCGTGGCGTTGTTGGGGGCGTTGGAAGTTGTACGAATGCCGCCGCCGGTGTTGTTGGCAATGGTGCTGTTCGTTATTTCCAATCTGGCATTGGCATTAAAATTACGGATACCGCCGCTTCCGTTGTTGCTAGAGGCGGTATTTCCGCTGAAGGTAGAGTTCCCAACGCATAGTAGGTTACCAGTGCTGCCCTGATAGTCAATCCCGCCGCCGCCGCCAGCAGCATTGAGTGAAGCGTTGCCGCTAAAGGTACAGCCGGTAAAAACTCCGTCGGCAAACGCCATGGCAACCCCGCCGCCGCTGCTCGCCTGATTGCCGGTGACGTGAACATTGGTCAGCGTCAAGTTGCTCAAGCTGAAAATACCGCCGCCGAAGCCGCCCGGAACGCTGCCGCCCGAGATGGTCATGCCGCTCATGGCGACACCGCCAGACACGCCTTGCACAATGTTGAATAAGCGAATATCCGCCGCCGTCGCCCGCTGCACCGTGAGCAGATTTGCACCGAGGGCGTTGATCGTCACGCTGCCCGTGATATCGGGTAAGGCGGATAACACGGGGATGGCTCGCGGCGTGGCAAAGACATTGAAGTCGAATATTATGTCATCGAGACCCGCTCCATTTCCGTTGGCGCTGGTTATGGCTGCCCGCAGACTGCCCACGCCGCTATCGCTGATGTTGTCAACGATAAT
>JANMDA010000234.1:0-15116 GCA_031376085.1 Chloracidobacterium sp. | reverse complement strand
CAAAATTCGTTGATCTTGGTGATGTTATTGTGCAAACTTATTACTCACCAATAAAAATACTTGTTAAGCAGGATTGGCGCGACCGCGTGTTTTTATCTGGTGACTGGATCGGGTTTCGGATAATGGATTCTGACGGCGTCCTCGCGGAGGACACCGAGATTCCGATAACGATGAATGGGATCAACAAAAATGAATCGTCCATAACGATGGCTCTGCCATCTGGCAAATGGAAGATCGAGATGTGCACAGAAGGAATGCCTTGGAAAATAGTTGCGCGTCTAATTGTTAAACCTGAGACTCCGATAACTATAAATTGGCCCCCGCACTAATAGTAAAGATTCCCCAGTAAATATGTCATTCTGACCGACTTTCGATTCTGTCTGTGAACGATTTTCTTTCATATTGCGTTAAACATTGCAAAAAAGTGTTGACAACAGTTTTACATTCCTGTAATTTTGTAACTGTAGCGACCGAGAGGCACGCGCACCCATCGCCACCAAATGCGGCAAAGTTTTCTTAAAACAATATGTTCCGATGATCACGAGTCGTGATCAAACATCCGAAAGATGCAGGTTTTGGGCCTATCTCAGAATTGAAACTCTCGACGAGCACATCCTTCTCTTTTCCGGTTATCTAACGGTGGCAACCGATCCTCAAATCAAAATCTGCAAAATTCGGATGGGAACATAAGAAAACTTTTTCGAGACGAGAAAAGGTTTCTGCAATAAGGAGCAAGAAAAATAATGTTCGGTAAAAAGAAAAGCGTTGCTGGTTTGGACATCGGTTCCAGCTCGATAAAAATGGTCGAGCTTGAAGGCAAGATGAACAACCTGAATTTAGTAAGCCTCGGCTATGAAAATCTACCCGGCGATACGATCATCGACGGCCAGATCATGGAACTTAACGTCGTTTCGGATGTCATCCGCAGCGTATGCAGCAACCATGATGTGCATGCCGATAATGTCGTAACCGGCGTCAGCGGCCATTCGGTGATCATTAAGAACATCGTACTGCCCGCGATGAGCAATGAGGAATTAGAAGAATCTATCGACTGGCACGCTGAGGAACATATTCCTTACGATCTCGCCGACGTCAGCCTGGATTATCAAGTCACGGCTCAAACGTCTGATTCGACGCATGTCCTGATCGCGGCTTGCAAAAGCGAGCGCATCGACAATATTAAACAGGCGATCCAACTCGCCGGCAAGACTCCTGTTGTTATCGACGTAGATACTTTCGCCCTACAGAATTGCTACGAAGTTAATTACAACCCGACCGAAAACGATGTTGTAACGCTCCTTAATATCGGAGCCTCGACAATGAACGTCAATATCGTGAAAGGCTCACGCTCCCTGTTTACACGCGACATCACGGTCGGCGGCAGCCAGTTTACAGATGTTCTACAGAGAAGCCTCGGGCTTAACTTCCAGCAGGCCGAAGCCGTCAAACGCGGCGTCGTCGATGCTGTCGAAGGTATCGAAGAAAAATCGATCGAACCGCTGATGAACAATGTGACCGAGATCGTCGCGATGGAGATCCAGAAGACATTTGATTTCTATCGTGCAACGACCGAGGACAACGAGACGCAAGTGCAAAAAATTCTTATCTCTGGCGGCGGTTCGAAGCTCGCCGGCCTCGCTCAGGAATTGTCCGAAAGGCTTGAGTTGACGGTCGAGATCCTCGATCCTTTCCGCAATATCAATGTTGACTCGAAGAAATTTGACCCGGAATACCTCAGCGAGATCGTGCCTGAAATGGCGGTAGCTGTCGGACTGGCAGTAAGGGGAGTGTAATAAAGATGATCAAGATCAATCTAATAAATTCTGTTACAGAGAGACAAACCGGCACAGTTGCGGCTGTCGATCGCAAAATATCGAGCGGTAGTTCACGCTTTGTTCTTCTCTCGGTCGTCGTGGGCTTTCTGCTCGCGGCAGTCATCGGATGGGACGTAATAAGTACCCAGATGGCAAAGACTGCAGCTGAAGCGGAACTTGATAATCAAAAGCGGATCGCTGCCGAGCTTGAGGTCGTGATGGCCGAGCAAAGAGAGCTTGAGGCAAAGATCACCAGCATCGACACACGCATTGAAGCTATTAAAAAGCTGCGTGCTTCACAGGCAGGGCCAAGCGCGGTTCTTGATGCAATGCGTGAGCGCATTGCGATGGTTCCGGGGCTTTACCTGGAAAGCGTAGAGCAAGCCGGTGAAGGACTTGTGATCAAGGGCAACAGCCCGGACGAATCTCAGGTCACGCAGTTCGGCCGCAGCCTAGAATTTTCGAACGGGCTGTTCTCAAACCTCAATATCGAGACGGTTCGGGCCGAGGTCGTGAACCAAAACGCACCGGTGAAAGCAAGTGCCGGAGGCGGCACTGAACCGGCAAAGGTCGGTATCGTTAATTTCACGATCAAATGTGCTTATACGCCGTCCAAGGCCTCAGGTGCTGACAACGGAAATCCTACGACGGCATCTGCCCAAGTACCTGAAGCGGCAAAGTCGACGAACGATGCCGTGAAAAAGCAAGAAGCTCAGATAAAAGCCGCGAGCGCTTCTATTAAGAACTCTAAATCTCCGGCGCAGATCGCAAAACAATAATCCTTGAGAAACAGCAAAAAAGAAGGAAACTAACATGTTTGAGAAAATCAAAAATCTGAAATGGCAGTATCACCTGTTGATCCTCGTATGCGTTGCCGCACTGGTTTACGGAGGCGTGTTCTACTTCGTGACGAGCGAGACACGAGTCGAGATCGCAGCTTTGAATGAAGAGATCTCACAGCTTCAGGCAAAGAATGAAGCGGCCCGCATCGCTACCCAGCGGATCAACGAATTCCGGGAATTGTATGCCAGCAAGGCTGAAGAGTACGAAGAGCTCAAGGTTCTGCTTCCGGAACAGCGTGAGATCACCAACGTTCTCTCCGGCCTGCAGGATACGGCAAACAACAGCCGACTGGCGGTCATGAGGTTTGCTCCGCGCGAAGACACGCAGCAGGATTCGATCATGGCCAAGCCAGTCGAGGTTGAGGTTGACAGCAATTTCAACAACCTGCGCGCCTTCTATGAAAGAATGGCAAAACTGCCCCGCATTGTGTCCATTACGGATTTCAAGATAAATCAGGTTGATAAGCAGTCCGAGGCCAAAACGATCCATGCGTCATTTCTGCTGACGGCATACTATGCCGCTCCGACAGATATTAACGCCAAGCCTGCACAGCCCGGCACTCCCGGAGCACCTGCTCCAGCCGGCCAGCCTGCTGCTGCTCCCGCAGCAAAATAGTTCGAATCCCCGATTGAATTAGCATTTCCAATAGAGAAAAAAGCCATGATCAACAAATCGACAATAAAACGCTTCGCATGTATCTCGGCGGCAGCCGCCGTAATGGTTATCGTCAGCGGCAGTTTTTCACTGGTCCACGCACAGCGTGATCCATTTGCAAAACCCGGATTTATGAAGCCAAAGGTTGTAGTAGCGGACAGAAAAACCGGTGTTGGAGCTGACGGAAAACCATTGAACTATGGAGCTCCGGCCATTGAGGCACGTATCGAGTATTTCAAAAGAATACGCGAAGCCGCAGCCGCCAATGGTGCTCCGCTGCCTAAGGTGACGAGCGTCCTGACGCTTAACGAAATGGCCGTGACCGGCATTTTCAAGACACCGCGTGGTTACGCCGCCATGGTCGAGGCTACGCCGATCAAACTCTCTTACACGATCTATCCCGGCGAGAAGTTTTTTGACGGGCAATTGGTCGCGGTCGAGGAAAACAGGCTTGTTTTTCGTAAGGTGACCAAGGTTGCCGCCGGCAAGTTCGTTGCGTCGGTCGAAAACAAAATGCTCAAGGAATATTCGCAGAAATCGCAGATCGAAGGAACCGCTCCGACAGAACAGGCGGCAAGGCCCGTGCAAACTGCGAGCAATGCGCCATTTGAAAAATCCGTCAATAACGGCAAATCCGGCGGGAAAGACGCTAAACCGTCAAACCCATTCCTTTCGCCGCTTGACGAGATGAACAGCCAGCCCGCTGCTCCTGCGACGGAAAAGGCGAAGAAAACTAATAAGAAACCGGCCAAGGTTGCCAGTAACAAAGGCGAATAGCCTAATCCCAAAATTATCAGGTCCAATCCCACAAGATCGAGTTGAATAGATACGGAGGAAACATGAATTCTCTTAGCAATTTACGCGGTGCGCTTCACAAGATCGTTATCGCATTAGGAATAGTCAGCACTCTTACGATTGCGATCGCGGCCCAAAAAGTTGAACCGCAATCGCAGGGTAAGATGTACGGCGAGCCCGGATTTCGCGGTGAGCCCATCAATCTGAATGTCGTTAATGCCGACGTTCGAGATATTCTCAGTTACATTACAGACCAGTACGGCATCAATTTCGTGATCGACAAGTCGGTCAAGGAAGTTGCGGTCACGGTCAAGGTCAACGAAGTACCCTGGAATGTTGCCCTCGACTCAGTACTCCGCTCACAAGGTTTGGCCGTGCAGGTCAACGGCAGCATCCTTAGGGTTGCCGATTCCGGCACGCTCGCTACCGAACAGGCCGTTTTGGTCAAGGTTCGCGACGGGCAGTTGGATAACTCACCACTATATACAGAATTCATTCGACTGAATTACGCAAGGGCCGAAGGTAAATTAAAAGACGTCGCCGGCACAGCAAACGATCTGACGGCCGGTACGGCCTCGGTCGGCGTCCCGGGAACAGTTTATGGCGATATTAATTCGGTTCTCAACGGCTCAAAGCAATCAGACAATAAAGGATTTACCAGCAGCGTTGACAGCGGCCTTCTCGGGATTATCCAGAAGCGCATGTCGCGTCGCGGATCTATCGAGGTCGATCAACGCAGCAACACTCTCATTGTCACCGATGTGAGAGAGAATCTGGATGCCGTAAAGCAGCTTGTAGCCTATTTGGACCAGCCCGAACCGCAGGTCGAGATCGAAGCCCGCATCGTCGTTGCCCAGCGTAACTTCACGCGGGACATCGGTGTTCAACTCGCAGCATTTTTAAGCGGCGCTCGTGGCAGCGGCATCGGCGGCGGAACTCTCCCCGGTAACACTGTTGGGGTACCATTGTCGGACCTGGTGCCAAATCCGACAATTGCCAATGACCTACTTTCTAAAATAGGAAATACTGCTTTCGGTTTAACGACAGGTGTGTTCGGCACGGCTCAGATCAACGCCATAATCTCGGCCGGTGAACAAAAAGGTCAGGCCAGGATAATTGCCTCGCCGCGTGTTACGACGCTGAATAATCGAGCGGCGGAAGTCAAGAGCACAACCAAGATACCTATTACCACGATCCAGCCGGGGGCTGCTGCGGGTGGAACTATCGTCGCCACAACGACCTATGTTGATGTGCCGCTTCGACTTTCGATCACGCCGCAGATCACAGACACGGGCATGGTCATTCTCAGCGTAGTTGCCGAAAATAGCTCGACAGCGGCACTGACCGGTACAGCAGCTCCGGCAATCAACTCTCAGAGTATGAAAACCGAAGTAACCGTCCCCGATGGCGGAACCACGGTCATCGGCGGTGTGTTGTTTGACGATGAAAGAGAGAACCAGGACCGCACGCCAGGATTGGGCAGCGTTCCTTTGCTCGGAAATCTCTTTAAGCGAAAAGCCGTCCAGCGTAATACTAATGAGATATTGTTCTTTATCACACCTCGTATCGTTCGCCCGGACACTGCAACGGCGCCGCAGAACATCGTTCGCCCTGGAACGACGATCATCCAACCGGTGCCTCTCGGCAATCCGCCGTCAAATTCAAACCCGAATCCGACGCCGGACCAGTCGCAGAACGTAGTTTTCCAATCACCCGGCCTTGCACGCCCCGAAGCAGTTCAGGCTGCTCCCAGCAAATAAGGTCGTAACGTAAGCAGAAGCCCTGTTTCTTCCTATCAAGCCCGTCAAGCTAAATGCCTGACGGGCTTTTTTTGCATCACAGTAACAGGCGGTTGAATTTTTACTGAGGACAATAGATAATTCGACAAGAAAATGGAATACGCTGATTACATAAATGATCTTCTCCGCCCTCGTATAACACAGAAAGAAATCGTCTTGGATTTGTTTGCCGGTTGCGGAGGTTTGGCTTTAGGATTTGAAGCGGCTGGATATGAGACGATTGGATATGAAATGGAGGTCGCAGCAAGTATGACTTACAGAGACAATCTGGCCGGCGACTGTTTCACTGTCAAACTTGATACTGATTTTGATTATCCAAATGCTGACATAGTAATTGGAGGGCCACCTTGTCAACCATTTAGCGTAAATGGACATCAGCTTGGGATTGAAGATGCTCGTGACGGCTTTCCGATCTTCATAGATGCAGTGAAAAAACTGAAGCCCAAGCTCTTTATGTTTGAAAATGTTCGCGGGCTTCTTTATGCGAATAAATGGTATTTCGAGCTTGTTATAAAAGAACTTCAAAAATTGGGTTATATCGTTGATTATCAACTATTGAATGCTGTGAATTACGGCGTTCCGCAGAACCGGGAAAGACTTTTTGTAATTGGGCATCGCTCTGAGTTTAATTTCCCGGCAAAACAACGAACGAAAGTAACTGTCGAAGAAGCAATCGGAGACACGATGTGGACAGTTCTGCCGGAAAGTAAATTTCTTAATGCTTCAATGGATCAATATGTCCTGAAATACGAAAAAGCCTCTTATTGTGTTAATCCTCGAGATCTGTATCCAGACAAACCCGCACGAACTTTAACGTGCCGGAACCTTGCGGGTGCGACGGGTGATATGCAGCGAGTGAGATTAAGAGATGGCAGGCGAAGGCGACTAACCCACGGCGAAGCATCTCGTCTGCAAAGCTTTCCGGACTGGTTTACGTTTTCAGGTAATGAAACACAACGATTCAATCAAATTGGAAACGCGGTTCCGCCGCTTTTAGCTTACCAACTCGCATCACAAATAAAGGAATGTCTTCAAAGAAAAGAGATTTATTCTTCTGAAGAAATTATTCAAGGAAGATTTGGAGCTAATAACACACAGCCACTATTTCAGATATGAAGGACTTCCAACCGAAGAGCAAAAAATCAAGATCGACAAAAAAGCTAATTAACGAGGCACTTGAGATATTGGAAAGTGTTGGAATTCCGTTGAACACTAAAACCGAACGCGGTTTGGAAAGAATGGCTGTGTGCTTTCTAGCAGTGGCAGGAATAACAAAAGATTGGAGCAAAGCTAAAGAAAATACCAATTTGAAGTCACGCGACATTATCAACCTCATTAATGAAAACTTCGAGGAAAACATTTCTTCAGGTTCTTACGACGATATTCGGCGAAAGGATTTGAATCTTTTAGTGCTTGCTGATTTAGTGGTGAACAGTGGCGCAACTAAAGGCTCTGCCACTAACGATCCGACGAGAGGCTATGCTTTGAATTCGGATTTCAGGGAATTAATTCTTAGCTACAAAACAGACAAGTGGAACAAAAAGTTAAAGTCATTTAACAAAAATAAACCAAATCTTTCGGAAATTCTCGCAAGAAAGAGAGACCTTGAAAAAATTCCTGTAACTCTTCCAGGCGGCAAGCCCCTGAAACTTTCGCTCGGCGAGCACAACGTTTTGCAAAAAGCCATCATTGAAGAATTTCTCCCTCGTTATGGTGGCGGTTCTTCGGTGCTCTACATAGGCGACACCTCAAATAAATCGCTCCACATTGAAACCGATGAGCTGAAGAAACTAAATTTCTTCGACCTTTCTCACGATGAACTGCCGGACATTATTGCTTACAGTAAAAAACATAATTGGCTTTATCTGATTGAGGCAGTATATAGCTCTGGGCCGATGAGTGAAACCAGAGTCTTTGAGCTGAAGAGAATATTAAAGGACTGTAAGGCAGAACTAATTTTGTTACCGCTTTTTTGACAAGAAATGATTTCAGGAAATGGCAAATGGAAATTGCTTGGGAAACAGAGGTCTGGACAGCCGATCACCCCGACCACTTGATCCATTTCAATGGACATAAATTTCTCGGCCCTTTTTAGCCGCGTCAAAACCCATGGAGCGGATTGCAAATAATAATAATAATAGGTATTATAAAAGTTTGCGTATCACCGCAAATCGCTTATATACGGCGAGGGAACGTGACATTATGAAACCAGAAATACATCCGACTTACACCGACATGTTAGTAACTTGTGCATGCGGACACTCATTTAAGACGCGTTCGACGATGGGCGACGAGCTGCACATAGAAATTTGTTCTGATTGCCATCCGTTCTTTACCGGTAAGCAGAAATTGGTCGATACGGCCGGACGAGTTGACCGCTTTAACAAGCGTTATGCACGCGGAGCCGCCACCGTTGAGGCCGCGAAATAAGGCTAAAGTGACTGTAACAGCCCTTAAATATTAGCTTTTCAAAATTTGACGCCGACCTTAGCGCCTTTTCAGAAGTGTGTAAATCACATGCGATAGGTGAAAAAGGTCGGCGTTAGTTCTTTTTATATATTGTGGACGCGCTTTTCAATATCAACTGGCAGTCCATGTTCGTCCCGACTGAATCGGTCATCGAGATCCTTATTCGCGGAACGATAATGTATCTCGGGATGTACTTCATCCTGAGGGTTTTCAGGCGGCAGTCCGGCTCGATAGGCGTCGCCGATCTGTTGGTGATCGTGGTGATAGCCGACGCGGCCCAAAATGGCATGGCCGGGAAATCCGAGTCGATCACCGAAGCGTTATTATTAATAGTGACGATCGTACTTTGGGATTTTTTTCTTGATTGGCTCGGGTTTAAGTCAACATTTATCGCCAGATTTTTGACGCCCAAACCGCTTCTGCTTATTGAAGATGGCAAATTTATTAAGAAAAACCTTGATAAGGAATTTCTTACGGAAGATGAGGTTTACAGCCAGCTGCGCGAGCAGGGATTAGAGGATGCAAGCAAAATAAAGCAGTGTTATCTTGAGAGCAACGGGCATTTCAGCGTATTACTCGCTGGCAATGGAAAGTCTAAACAAAAAGGCAACGAAAGCGGCTCAACAGCCGTCAATTAGAGAGTTATGAAAAGCAGATCGACAGCAAGAAAACTTAAGTTTCTCCACACAATATTCGCCCTCGAACGCGACCTCATAGTCGGCGGCCAGGCCGTGATGGAAGGTGTCATGATGCGCACTCCATCAGCCTATGCGATCGCCTGCCGAAAATCCGACGGCTCGATCGTCTCGACGGCGGAAAAGCTGCCCAAATGGAGCGATACATATAAATGGCTCAATACGCCGGTGCTGCGTGGCGGGGCGACGCTGATACAGTCGATGGCGTTGGGCGTGAAAGCGTTGAACTTTTCGGCAAAGATTTACGAAGAAGACCTTGCCGCAAAAGAAGAAATGGCAAATGAAAAAGTCGGTGAGACCGCGGCCGCACTTGTCGAAGGAACTGCCGACAAGGATTTCCTGAAAGCGCCGGTCAAGGTAATAATGCCTGATAAGCCCGAGGCTAAGGTTAATTCCAAGGCTAAGGCCGCCGGACAATCGGCGACGGCTGTCGGCTCGATAATTTTCGCGCTGCTTTTCAATATTTTGCTGTTCCTGGCCGCTCCGCTGCTGCTGACGAATCTGGGTTTTATCTACCTCGGTTGGGCAGATGCTCCTGCGATAGCTGGCGATGCCGGCTGGCTTGCAACCGTTAAGGCCTATGTCTGGGAGATCAAGCCTCATTCGTGGATATTATTCAACCTGATCGATGGCCTCGTCCGAATGTTTTTCTTTGTGGTGATGATCTTCTCGATGTCGTATCTGAAGGACATTCGCCGCGTTTTCGAATATCACGGCGCCGAGCACAAGACCGTATTTACATGGGAAAAAGGCCTCGAACTTACACCGGAAAATGCGACCACTATGCGACGCCAGCACCCGCGATGCGGCACTTCGTTTTTGATGGTAGTGATGATCGTCGCGATCGTTCTGTTTTCGGTGATAAAGTTTGACGCTCTTTGGATGAATCTGCTGGTCCGCATAGCCCTGATGCCGCTCGTCGCGGGACTTTCATACGAAGTGATCCGCTACGCCGCCAAAAAGGAATCGGGTGCGATCTTTAAGTTTATGACCATGCCCGGCCTTTGGCTGCAAAATATCACGACGCAGGAACCCGACGCCCGGCAACTCGAAGTCGCAATCAAGGCTTTGGATGAGTCGCTGAAACTTGAGCCGTCTGAGGTCGAAACAGCAGCCGTATATCAGCGGCACCTCGAAGTTGTCGTCTGATACTGACCACCGGCCACTGACCACCGACCACTGCCTTTTATGTTTGAAAAACTTGCACAGATCGAAAAAAGTTACGACGAGCTGACGGAGCAGATATCACAGCCCGAGTTTATGTCGGATATGTCAGTGTATCCGAAGCTAATGAAACAACATCGATCCTTAGGCGAGATCGTCGAAAAATATCGCGAGGTCCGCAAGATGCAGGAGGGCCTGCAAGGTGCAAAAGACCTCTTTGATTTGGCCGACGACGATGAAATGCGTGAGATGGCAACGCTTGAGATCACAGAGATCGAAGAAAAGCTGCCCGCTGCGGAAGAAGAGCTTAAAGTTTTGCTCCTGCCAAAAGATCCGAATGACGAGAAGAACGTCATTCTCGAAGTCCGTGCTGGCACAGGCGGCGACGAAGCAACGCTTTTTGCGGCTGAGATCTTACGAATGTATGCCCGCTATGCCGAACGTCAGGGCTGGAAAATGGACATTCTCGAAATGTCTGATACCGGCGTCGGCGGTATAAAGGACGCGACGGCCGTTATCGAAGGCGACAACGTTTATTCCAAGATGCGATTCGAGTCGGGCGTTCATCGTGTGCAGCGTGTTCCGCAAACTGAATCTAGCGGCAGGATTCATACTTCGGCGATAACGGTCGCGATCTTGCCCGAGGTTGAAGAAGTTGACATTCAGATAGATCAAAACGACCTTCGCATCGACACTTTTTGCTCTTCCGGGCCGGGCGGACAATCAGTAAACACTACCTATTCGGCGGTTCGCATCACGCATTTGCCAACGAATGTCGTCGTTTCGATGCAGGATGAAAAATCGCAGATCAAGAACCGCGAAAAGGCCATGCGAGTCCTGCGGGCGCGCCTTCAGGAGTTAGAAGAACAAAAACAACACGACGAGCTTTCCGCCGAACGCAAATCAATGGTCGGAAGCGGCGACCGCTCGGAGAAGATCCGTACATACAATTTTAAGGAAAACCGCGTCACCGACCACCGCATCGGCATGACCGTCCACCAACTCAACCTTGTGATGGAAGGAATGCTCGACGAATTTATCGAAACGCTTCGGACGCATTACCAGACAGAAAAGCTAAATGCAGAGGCGGTTGCCGCTTAAGTTAGAACTTTGTTTTTATCAAGAGTTTTGGATAACATTGCTAGCATGAAGAGCCGAGAGGACATATTCGAACTTCTTGAAAGAGAACGCGATTCAATCCGCCGTTTGGGAGTAAATCGTCTCGGCTTGTTTGGTTCGTTTGTCCGGGGTGAACAAAAGGTTGATAGTGACGTAGATATCCTTGTAGAAATGGAGGGCCAATCGTTCAGAGCCTATGTGGAGGTATTGGATTTCTTGGAAGAGCTTTTCGGGCGAAAGGTGGATTTAGTTCCAAAGGAAGACATCAAGCCGCTTCTTAGAAATAGAATACTTCGTGAGGTCGTGTATGTCCCGAATTTATAGCCATTATTTGGCGGATATCGTGGAATCTTGTGAACATATCCGATCCTTTACGGCAGGAATGACGTTTGAAGACTTCAAGTCGGGATCGAAAAACTGTTGACGCGGTGGCCAGAAATCTAGAAATTATCGGCGAAGCGGCGAAAAATATTCCTGAAGAAATCCTGGCAGAAAAACCTGAAGTTCCATGGAAACAAGTTCGGCGATTTCGTGACAAGATCGCCCATCATTATTTCGACCTCAATCTCGACCGCGTCTGGAACATAATTGAGACGGAGATCGAAACGCTTGAGGCGTCAGTCCGTGACCTTTTGGCCAAAAGACTTGAGGTCGAGGACTTGGACTAGTTTACATGCTTGATTTATGCCCCAACCCACACGCCTATACCTGATCCGTCACGGCCAATCCGCCGGAAATGCCGAAGGGCGTTTTGGCGGGCACGGGACTACGCCTCTTTCCGAGTTAGGCAGCCAACAAGCTGAAAAGACTGCAAAGGTGCTGGCTAAAGAGGGCATCAATGTCATTTATTCGAGCGATCTTCTTCGAGCGGTGCAGACCGCCGAGCCCCTTGGAAAATTGCTCGATTTGCCGATCAACAAGTCGGAAGCCTTTCGCGAACGCCATGTTGGAGTGCTCGAAGGCCTTACATTTGACGAGTCGAAGCAAGCTTTTCCAAAGGATTATTACGCACTTGTAAACCGCACAGTCAATCACATCATTACCGGCGGCGAAAGTTATCGTCAACTGCTGCGCCGGATCATGGCGAAGCTGCATGAGATCGTTCGAGCCCATCAGGGCGAGAAGATCGCCATTTATTCGCACACCGGAGCCATATGTTTTCTCACGCTTAACCTGCTAGGGGCGATCAATCGCGAAACGAAGCAAACACCTTGGATCGTCACTTCAAACTGCGGCATAAACCGCTTTGAACTGCGCGGCCCGCGTAGTGTTCGAGTCCTTGCCATCAACGATACGCGTCATTTGGTCCGGCCCACTGGAAATGACGCCTTTGCCGTCCAATGAATTGATTTCCCTGCCCAAAATTGGTATATTCATCTTTCTAGTTTGGAAATTCATAAATTTGGAGACGAGCCGTGTATTTTAGGTTCTTAGGGGTTCCTAAGTGCTTTATTTGCAATATTTACTCCACGACTAAAGACGGGCATAAAAATTGCGTCTAACGGGTATAAGATTACAGTATCTTGACTCCGTAGCAAATCCGGTCGATTTCTTAGCGATAAATGAGTAATTTTCGCTTTCAGATACTGTAAGAATTAAAATTTTTTGGATACGAGATTTTTAGGAGGATCTAAATGAAAAGGGATTTACGTTTTGTATTGATTTCGCTTCTTTTCGTTGCGATGTCCGCACTTGTTGCGTTTGGACAGGAGACGACAGGAGTTATCGAAATAACGGCTAAAGATGCTAATGGGGCTGTTGTCCCAAATGTAACCATGACGGTTGCAAGCACGGGCCAGTCGACAGGTTATAAGCGAACAGTTACGACCGACGATTCGGGCTACATTCGCTTGAATCAGGTTCCACCGGGAACATATTCCATCAGTGCGGCCGCAGTCTCAGGCTTCAAAGCACAGACATTAACCGGTATAAATGTTGGCCTTGGCCAAGCGACCTCAGTTGCTTTTCCTATGGTTATTGGCACCGGCGATATAATAATAGATGTTACGAGCGGCAGCGAGGTCAACCCGATCGATGTTACCGACACCAAGATACAAACCACTATTAATGCACAAACGGCGGAATTGCTCCCAAAAGGCAAGAATATCGACAGTATCTTTAAGTTTAAACCGGCCGCTCGTCAGGACTCACGATCAGGCACGAAAGCTACCGGAGAGGCTCAATTCCAGATCGATGGTGCCAGCGGATCGGAGAACACCTTTATTATCGACGGACAGGAAGTCACCAACTCCCGAACGGGTGCATTAGATTCAAACAGCAAATTGCCGTTTGCTCTTGTTCAGGAAGTTCAGATCAAATCCAGCGGTTTCGAAGCGGAATACGGCGGAGCCACGGGCGGCGTTATCAACGTCGTGACCAAGGGCGGCAGCAACTCGCTTCGTGGCGAATTCGGCATCAACCTTCGCACATCAAGACTTGAACCGGTTGACAGATTCTCACTTAGAAACAACGCCGGTGTACCGGAGTATTATCGTGCACGCCGCGATCAATATAACGAGACGAGTCCGGGTGCTACACTCGGCGGGCCGATATTGAAGGATAAGGTATGGTTTTTTGCCAGCTACTCTCCCCAGCTTTACAGCCGCACGCGAACCTTGGTGTTTCGCGATCCTATCACTCGTGTTCCAACGGGACGGGTCGACACATATTACGCCAAGCAAAGGAAAGAAGCCAGTTTCACACGTATTGATGCTCAGCCTTTTACGCGTTTGCGCCTGACTAGTACCTTCAATTGGAATCCGGTCACTCGGTCGTCCAATTTGTTTACTGCTCCGAATTACACTAACGAACTCAACCCTTCATTCCAGACCGCATTGTATTCCAATCAGACTGGTGGACGGCAAAATTCTATGAATTTTACCGGACAGGGAGTGTATTCGGTAACCAATAATTTGATCGTCTCGGGCCGTCTCGGACATTATTTTCTTAACGAAAAATTGGGATCCTATGGACAGGGCGACCGCAGCAGGCCGACGATCAATTGTGCTGCCCAGCCTTCAGTCAGTCAGCAATTCCCGGCTAACTTTGGATGCCAAAGAGGAACCGGCAACGGCTATCCCGCCGTCAATGGTATAGAGTTCGACGTTACCACACGCGACCAATACGATCTGGATGCTACCTACAGTTTCTCACTGCTTGGAAGGCACGAGATCAAAGGCGGATACCAATACAATGGTATTTCTAACGATGTCAGCGACGGAAACAATGACCAGATCACACTGCGTTACGGCACGGGCCCGCTGAACGGCGTTGGAGCGATCTCCGGAAATGTCGGATTGATACCATCTGCTGTGGGAGCAGTGGGTTCAGGTGCTTTGACCGTATTAGAAACTAAAGGCAGTGTCAGCAGCAAGAATGAAGCGTTTTTTGTTCAGGATAAATGGCAGCCGACCAGACGTCTAACATTAAACCTCGGTTTTAGAACCGAACGTGAGAATGTTCCAAGCTATTCACCCGGATTGCCCGGCATCAATTTTAGCTTTTCATCAAAGATCGCTCCGCGGTTAGGAGCGGCGTATGATATTACCGGTGATGGCAAAACCAAGGTCTCGGCTTTCTACGGATTGTTCTATGATCGATTCAAACTTGAATTGCCTCGCGGTTCGTTTGGCGGCGACCTTTTCCACACGGTTTATTTTGACCTCTTCGCCACGGATAATATAAACAATATCACGCGGGAATCGGTTTGTGGAGCGGGTAATGTTCCGGCTGCAGGCGGAGCATGTCCGCGTGGAACACTGACG
>JANMDA010000171.1:0-8266 GCA_031376085.1 Chloracidobacterium sp. | reverse complement strand
AGCCGAAGCCCTTCTTCCTTTCGATAGTTATCAAATTTCAAATCAAAAATTCTCAGACGCGTCTGCGTTTCGGCGGACGGCATCCGTTGTGGGGGATAGGCGTTGTGTCGCGGATCGATGTGACGCGAATACCCGCCTGATTGATCGCCCGTATGGCCGACTCACGGCCGCCGCCAGGTCCTTTAACGCGAACCTCAACCTCGCGCATACCCGCATCCTGAGCTTTACGCGCTGCCTCCGACGCAGCCTGCTGCGCCGCGAAAGGCGTTCCCTTGCGACTCCCGCGAAACCCGCGTGCGCCGGATGAAGATTGAGCGACAAGGTTCCCCTCGGTGTCCGTTATCGAAATCAGCGTATTATTAAACGACGCCGCAATATGGACGATCCCAATAGGAATGATCTTCTTCTCTTTCTTCTTAAAAGTCTTCTTTTTTGTTGCTGCTGCTTTTGCCATATTTTTAACAGAGGTCAGTGGTCGATGGTCAGTGTCCAAAAAAATCTAACCACTGACCACTGTCCACTATTTCTTACCCGGTGCCTTCTTCTTGGCCACGGCCGCTTTACGCGGGCCTTTTCTGGTTCGTGCGTTAGTGCTGGTGCGTTGTCCGCGAACCGGCAATCCGCGCCTGTGACGCAGGCCGCGATAGCAGCCAATGTCCATCAATCGTTTGATGTCCATTTGAACGCGCTTTCTAAGATCGCCCTCAATATCGCCCTCAGTATCGAGAAGCGTGCGGATCTTGTTAAGATCGTCCTCGCTTATGTCTTTGATCTTGGTGTGGATGTCAACACCGGCCTGACCGAGGATCGCTGTTGCTCGCGACTTGCCTACACCGTAAATGTAGGTCATTCCAATTTGTGCCCGCTTATTGGGCGGTAGATCTACTCCTGCTACACGAGCCATAATTTCTCCTTAAAAATTACCCTTGACGCTGTTTATGCTTCGGATTCTCGCAAATTACGCGCACGACGCCTTTGCGGTGTATCACCTTGCATTTGTCGCACATTTTCTTTACTGACGGCCTGACTTTCATCTCTTTATACCTGTCCTACTTATAGCGATATGTAATTCGTCCGCGTCCCAGGTCATATGGCGACAACTCAACCAAAACCTTGTCGCCCGGCAAAATGCGGATAAAATTTTTCCTCATCTTCCCGGATATATGAGCTAATACCTCATGCTGATTATCATCTACGGCAACCTTAAACATTGCATTCGGCAGTGTTTCCAGCACTGTCGCCGTGACTTCAATCGCTTCTTCCTTAGACATACACAGCAATGCCAACCGACTGAATAGTTGAGCAAACTATCAATATTACCGTCTGTCTGTTATTTTTTCAAGTCATGCCGATACGGTTTCGGCCTTGCCGCTTTGGTGGATGCGTTTCTGTTCCTTTGTAAGGGTCAGAATTTCGGGTCCATCTGCCGTTACGGCCAGAGTGTGTTCGGCATGAGCAGATGGCTTTCCGTCCAATGTCACGACTGTCCATTTGTCACTTAGAGTTTTCGTTTCGGCCGTTCCGAGATTAAGCATTGGCTCGATCGCAAAACAGTAACCAGCCCGAATACGCTCTTTTGTTCCTTGCCGGCCGTAATTGGGTATTTGCGGAGACTCATGCATCGCCCGACCAATACCGTGGCCAGTGTAATCGCGAACGATCCCATAGCCAAATTTCTCGCCATGCTGCTGAACCGCCCATCCAATATCGCCAACGCGATTATTTACACGACAAGCCTGAATCCCGAGTTCCAGACATTCTTCCGTAACCCGGATAAGCTGCTTTAGTTCATCAGTGATCTCACCGACAGGAACTGTCATCGCACAGTCGCCGACAAATCCCTGATAGGTCGCCGCCATATCCAGCGAAACAATATCGCCTTCGTTCAGCGGATCCTTTTTTGAAAAACCGTGAACGATCTCATGATTTACCGAGGCACAGATCGCATAAGGAAAACCGTGATAACCGATAAATGTCGGGATCGCACCGGCGTCGCGTATCATTTTGTCAGCAGCGTTGTTGAGATCCATAGTCGAGATTCCGGGCCTGACCATAATCCGCAAAGCTTCGCGCACTTCAGCGATCAGCTCGCCGACGGCTCGCATCTTATCAAGATCTTTTGCTGACTTTGCGATTATCATTTTTTAGAATCTTGCCACAGAGAACACAGAGATTTAAAGGACTTTTTTCTCAGTGATTTCTGCGTACTTTGTGGCTAAATTAACTCGTCAATCTTCTCGTAAATTTCCTCGATCTCTCCCGTTCCGTCAATCTTTTTCAAACGTCCCGACCGCTCATAATATTCGAGCAACGGCTTTGTCAATTCATCGTAAGTCTCAAGCCTGACTTGAACCTTTTCTTCCGAATCGTCGGCTCGATGTTCAAGTATTGCTTCGGGGTGCTCGTCACAAAAGCCATCGTTCTCAGGCGGCTTTGAGTAAATATTGTATATCTCGCCGCAAACCGGACAACTCCTGCGTCCTGTCAAACGCTTCATCAGCTCCTCTCGCGGAACATCGACCTCGATTGCCTGTATTTCCTTTCCTTGCTCTTTGGCAAGCTCTTCGAGCTGCTCTGCCTGTACCGCCGTTCTTGGATAGCCATCCAAAACATAAGTACCAGCCGTATCTGATTTTGACGTGCGCTCCCGAACGATCTTGTATGTCAGGTCATCGGAAATGAGCTTCCCCGATGCCATTATCTCTTGCACTTCAAGAGCGAGGGGCGTATCGAGCGTTTTCATCTCGCGAAACATATCGCCGGTCGAGATTTGAGGAATCGAACGTCGCTCCTGCAGAAGCCTCGCCTGCGTTCCCTTTCCCGCGCCCGGAGCACCTATCAAAACTATGATCTTGTCCATACAAACTATTTGCCACAGAGAGAAAGAGATCACAGAGGAAGGCAGCTTTCTCTGTGACCTCTGTGTTCTCTATAGCTAATTCTCTCTTATGCCCGACGCCCGCGTAGTCGCGAACCGGCTCCGAGAAATCCCTCGTAGTTCCGCATCACAAGCTGGGCTTCGATCTGCGCGACCGTGTCCATAGCAACGCCGACAAGGATCAACAGCGATGTGCCGCCAAAGTAAAATTGATACCCCAAACCGGTCGGTATCCAGCTAAGTCCCGGCGTGGATGTCAGAAAATTGTCAACCGCAGTGCCGACAAACGGCAAACGTGCAACCTTAAATCCGCTAAGAAGCAATTGAGGTGCAAACGCGACAAACGCAAGATACAAAGCACCAACCGTCGTCAGCCGTGTCAGGATCGAATTCAAATAATCTGCCGTCGGAGCGCCGGGCCTGATGCCGGCAATAAAGCCGCCATGCTTTCTGAGATTGTCCGCGACCTCGTCCGTATTAAAGATGATCGTGATGTAAAAGAATGTGAAAATAACGATCAACGATAAGAACACCAACTCGTAATATGGATCGCCGCCGTGAAACTGCTGAAAGAACGCATACACCTTCGACCATGCAGCATCCGGATTAGCCGGATCGGCCGGAAAGGCCGAAAACAAAGTCTGCGGCATCGCCAGCACCGAAGACGCAAAGATCACAGGAATAACGCCGCCCATATTGATCTTGAGCGGAAGGCTCGTTTCCTGGCCGCGAAACGTCTGATTGCCGACACGCCGACTGGCATAACTTATAGCTATGTTACGTCTCGCCGATTCGACATATACGATCAACGCGATCAGGGCAACTAGCACAACAAAAAGGAAGAATACTCCCAACGTTTGTAATGGATCACCCGAGCTAATGCGCTCATATATCTGCTGTAGGCCGCGCGGCAAGCCGATGACGATACCGGCAAAGATAAGAAGCGAAATACCGTTGCCCACGCCGCGTTCGGTGATCTGTTCGCCGAGCCACATAACAAAGATCGTTCCGGTCGTAAGCGTAATTACGATCATGGCGGTTGCCCACCATGTCTCAGGAATGATCTGATTACGCGAAAGCCAAGTCGAAACAAAAAATGTCTGAACCGCGCAAAGAACGACGGTCGAATACCGTGTCCACTGGTTCATTTTTTGCCGCCCAACCTCACCTTCTTCCTGAATTTTCTTCATTGCCGGAGAAAGCACAGGCAAAAGTTGCATTATGATCGACGCAGTAATGTAAGGCGTAACGCCAAGTGCAAAAACAGAAATGGTGCGGAAATTGCCGCCCGAAAACAGATCGAGAACGCCGAGAAGCGTACCCGCAACCTCGCCCCAAACCCTTTCGAGTTGAGCTTTATTTATGCCGGGAGCCTGAACATGCGCACCCAAACGGTAAACCGCAAGAAGCCCGAGCGTAAAGAGTATACGCTTACGCAACTCGGGTATCTTGAACATGTTTTGGACAGCGCTAAAAAACTTCTCCATATATTTTGTCAGTTGGCGGTTGGCTGTTTGCGGTTGGCAGTCGGTTTTTCTACCGCCTACGGCCAACTGCCTACTACCAACTTCCTAAGCAGCTGCTCTTGCGGCTTTAGCGATCACCGTCGCGGTGCCGCCTGCCTTTTCAATCTTTTCCTTCGCCGTTTTTGTAAAGCGGTGCGATGATATCTTTAACGATTTAGAAACCTCGCCGGTTCCAAGAATCACAAGATCGTGTTTTGCCTTTTTGATCAGGCCGCGTTCGTGCAGGATTTCCGGCGTGATTTCATCACCCGCCTTAAAATTCTCCTCGATCTTACCGAGGCTGATCTCGATCCACTGCTTCTTAAAAATGTTTGTAAATCCGCGCTTCGGTAAACGACGCTGCAAGGGCATCTGTCCGCCTTCGAAACCGCGCTTACTGCTGTAGCCTGAACGCGATTTCTGTCCCTTGTGCCCTTTGCCCGAAGTTTTGCCAAGTCCCGAACCGGGACCGCGGCCCAAACGTTTTTTCTTATGCGTCGAGCCTTTCGCAGGATGTAAATTATTCAATGATAAAGCCATCTTTCCCTCTATTCTATTATCCGAAGCAAATGCGGAACTTTGGCCACAATACCGCGTGCCGCCGCCGAATCCTGATGAACAACGATCTGGTTGAGCTTTGTAATGCCCAAAGCCTTGATGATCTCTTTTTGCTTTTTCGCGTAACCAATCATGCTCCGGTAATACTGGATCTTGATCTGTCCGCCGTCTTTTGTTTCTGCCTTCTTTGCCATGATCTTTTTGTTGTGAGTTCAGCCTTTAAGCTGAACTCAGCACACTAAAGCGTGTACTTTCGAACTTAAACCAGTTCCTCAACCTGCTTGCCACGAAGCCGTGCAACTTCAAGCGGGTCTTTCATTCTCATCAGACCGTTGAAGGTCGCGCGAATTACATTATGAGCGTTGTTCGACCCAAGGATCTTGGTGCGGACATTATGAACGCCCAAACTTTGCAGAACAGCACGCACCGCTCCGCCTGCAATAACGCCCGTTCCTTCCGCAGCCGGCTTAAGCAAAACCCTTCCTGCACCATACTCGCCGATCATTTCATGCGGCAGTGTGCCGTCAATGAGCGGAACGCGAATAAGATTGTTCTTAGCCGATTCGACCGCTTTCTTGATCGCATTCGGCACTTCTTTTGCTTTTCCCGTACCAAAACCAACGTGTCCGGCTTCGTCACCGACGACGACAAGCGCCGCAAACGACATATTCTTACCGCCCTTAACGACCTTGGTCACACGATTGATAGAGATAAGCTGGTCTTTTAGGATCAATCCGCCCGGAACTATTTTCTGTTTATTCTTCATTACTTTCTTGCTTTGTTTCCTTTGCGGCCGCTTCGTGTTTATTAAGTCCGGATTCACGCGTTGCATCCAAAAGAGCTTTTACACGGCCGTGATAAACATATCCGCCGCGATCAAAGACCACGCTCGAGATGCCAGCTGCGACTGCACGTTCGGCAATCGCTTTACCAACCGTTTTCGCGGCCTCGATATTGCCTCCGTTTTTAACGGCAAGCACCTTTTCGATCGTCGAAGCTGTCGCCAATGTTTTCCCGCTGTGATCATCGATCACTTGAGCGTAAATGTGGTTCAGGCTGCGAAAAACCGCAAGCCTCGGCCTATCCGCCGAACCGCGAACTTTTTTACGAATACGGCTGTGAACACCTTGCCGAATATCTGATCTGCTTTTCTGTCCCATACTATTTACCTGTCTTGCCCGGTTTCAATCTGTAAAACTTATCAGCGTAACGAACGCCTTTGCCTTTGTATGCATCGGGCTTGCGAAGACGATTCAATTCTGCCGCAACCTGGCCGAGCAATTGCTTATCGATGCCGCTCAGTGTAATGGTCGTCTGATACTGATTTATTGACGTTTTTGTATTAACACGCTCGGCCTTGGCATCGATGCCAGCGGGCAGAGCGTATTCGATCGGATGCGAATATCCGAGAGCGAAAACGATCTTCTTACCCTGCACGTCCGCTTTATAACCAACGCCGACGATATCAAGGTCTTTCGTAAAGCCCTCGGTCACGCCGACAACAGCATTATTCGCCAAAGCTCTCGCCAGGCCATGAAACGCTGCCTGATCGTCATTCGCGCGTTCGGCGGTCAATGTTCCGTCCTCTTGTTTGAACGAGACGCCCGCCGGTATCGGCGTGCTAAGCGTGCCTTTCGGCCCCTTTACTTCCATCGCCGAATCGTTGATAGTCACGGTCACGCCGGACGGAATCGTTATCGGTTTTTTTCCTACTCTAGACATAATTCTTCAGTGGTCGGTGTTCAATGTTCAGTGGTCAGTCGCTTTTTTTCCGGCCACTGACCACCGGCCACTGCACACTGTTAAGTTAATAGATCTCTGCTAAAATTTCACCGCCGACATGTTCTGCCCGGGCACGCTTTCCGCTCATCAGCCCTTTCGAAGTCGAAACGATATTTACACCGTAACCGCCGAGCACCTTCGGGATCGCCTCAGAACCGACATATACACGCCTTCCCGGTCGAGAGACCCGTGACAAATGCGTGATCGATGAAGTTCCTTTCGCGTCGTAGCGAAGAAAAACCCGGATCATATACTTAACGCCTTCGCCCTTGATCGAAAAATTATTGATGTAGCCTTCCTCCTTGAGGATTCGTGCTAACTCCATTTTCAGTTTTGAGCCCGGGATATCAACGCGGGGGTGATTCGCTGCTATTGCATTGCGAATCCGCGTGAGCATATCGGCTATTGGATCTGTCATTACTGTTCTACTCCCTAATCTCTTACCAACTTGACTTAACGACGCCGGGTATCTGCCCTTCGAGAGCCAGGCTTCGCAACGCAATGCGTGAAACACCAAACTTTCTCAAAAATCCCCGCGAGCGGCCCGACTGCGAACAACGGTTGCGAACCCTCGACGGGCTGGCGTCACGCGGCATCTTTTGAAGCCGGATCACCGCCGCATCGACCTCTTCCAGCGTCGATTTTGGATTATTGATGATCGCCTTCCACTCAGCACGGCGTACTTTGTAGAGCACGACCATATCCTTGCGTCTTTCGTTCTTAACTACTTTGCTTATCTTTGCCATCTTTTTATTGTCTGAACGGCATGCCGAGCGCCTTCAGCAGCGATCGAGCCTGATCGTCATTTTGAGCTGTCGTAACTATCGAAACGTTCATTCCGCGAGTCTTATCGACCTTGTTAAAATCGATCTCAGGAAATATCAATTGTTCGCGTATTCCAACTGTGTAATTTCCGCGACCGTCAAAGGCCTTGCCAGAAATCCCGCGAAAATCGCGAACTCGCGGCAGAGCGACCGAGATCAAACGATCGAGAAACTCATACATCCTGTCGCCGCGAAGAGTGACCATCGTGCCGATGGCCATTCCCTGACGAAGTTTGAAAGCCGCGATTGATTTCTTTGCTTTTGTGACCACAGGCTTCTGGCCTGTTATCGATTTCAGTTCTTCGGTTGCGACATCGAGGATCTTCGCGTTGGCAGATGCCTCGCCCAAACCCATATTGACGACGATCTTTTCGATCTTCGGTATCGCCATCGGATTTTTGATATCAAACTCCTTCGCCAATGCCGGAGCGATCTCTTTCTTGTATTTTTCTTTTAACCTGGCCATTATTCTTGCCTTCCCTTTTCTGGGTATCGGGTTTATTTCTGATTTTTGACTTTTTACTTTTGCCTTTTGCGTTCAAATTTCCCGTTTCCAGATATGAAACTATTCTTTTTCGTCAGTCGCCGGTGCTGCCGCTTCCTCGTCGTCTATCTGTTCCTTCTTCTCGCGTATATACGAAGCGTTTTCCGGTATCACTTTACCGCTTTTGGCAACACGGACCTTTTTACCGTCCTGCATATCGTATTTGATCTTGGTC
>JANMDA010000127.1:0-5228 GCA_031376085.1 Chloracidobacterium sp. | reverse complement strand
ATACGGAAGCATAAGGCTAACGGAAAAAGAATTTACATGCGCTGTTGAGTACGGAAACGACTATGGTTTGGTTGTCATTAGTAACCTTGAAGATATTCCTAAAATGACGCCGATTATAAATCCTGTTGAAAACCTGTCGTTGGAAAGAAAGGCACGTTCGTCCGAACAAATCTCTTATCACAGCAAAAGTTCAAATTGGTAAGAATTCAAAAAAGGAGAATGAATATGAATATCAATCTTAGAGTGGAAAACGTTGGAAACATTCAGCTAACACCTGACTACTGGGATTGCGAGTGCCAACACAATTACATTCACAAAAAAGATGAGATTACTTGTCGGATTTGTAATGCCTTTCTTGAGAATCAGCCAGATTCTAGGGTTGATGAGGTGAAGCAAATAGAAAGGTTAACCGTGAATTAAATTTCAAAAAGCCACCAACATTTTCTGCGAAAAACCACTGCGGCTTGAAGAAATTTAATGCTTTTACGCCATACGCGTAAAGTGGGCCAAAAACTCCTTCAATTCCTTTCTGTTCGCCCACAACACTAAAATCGTTGCAAGGAAAGCCAAAAGACAAGCCGTCAATCGGAGAAACGTCGAGAAGCGTTTGCATACTCAACTTTCGGATGTCTCTGCGTTTTACTGTTCCTTTTTTGTCTGGGCAAATGTTGTTCCTATAAGTTTCGCAAGTATCCTTGTCGTAATCGGTAGCCCAAGCGTGCGAAATAGAATAGGTTTTACCGTCGGCCTCCACCTCAGCGCTTGTCGCCGCAAGTCCAATGCCTCCCGGGCCGCAAAATAGCTCTCCCAAACGAAAATTCATATTTTTTTATGGAAAGAACGGAAAATTACGATCTTTTTAATCTCGCCGATAATTTTATGTCACAAATGTCACAGTTGCAAGTGTGCAACACAGTGAAACTCCTGTTTGTTTCATGAAACACCGTTTGAAGACCACGCTCCATCAACGCCAGTCTTTCGACGACGATTCCTTTGAGCACAACTTTTTTCATCCTACAGCTCGATCATTCGGCCGCGGTCTCGCATTGAGAGGGTCGAGGCTTCTAAAATTCGCACGACGTTTAATCCGGCGCGGCCGTCGCTTGTTTGGACCTGGCCGTAGAGAGTGCTGCCTGTGGATCAAATTAGACTATGCGATGGCTTCAATTCGATCTCGGAAGATGGCGACGAGTTTGTGTTCTTTGTTGAGTTCGAGTACATCATCCCAAACAGAATTTATCGCAGCAAAGAAATCACGCATTTTTAGGTTACCGAGGCGGATGTGAATAACTTTTGGCGGAGGCTGGTGGAAGATCACGCGGTTGGAGAAATCGCTGTCTTTGGAGATGATCGTCAGGCCGTTCGCCTGCGCGTAATTCCATATCTGCGTATCCGTCCATTCGTCGCCGAGGTCATTTTGATGAATGTAATCGTCGCCGTTCCACAGCGAAAAGTGATAAGGCAGATTTACGTCGATCAGAAATTTCGGCATTGTGTCAGATCGACTTTATGACATAATTTCTATCCATCAGGCTACTCGCAAACTGGAGGCAGGCTGCGATATCTTCTTTTTCGAGCGAAGGGTATTGGTAAAGGATCTCGTCGACCGTTTCACCGGCGCCCAAAAATTCAAGTATTGTCTGTACGGCTATCCTCTTGCCGCGAATCGTCGGCTTGCCGTTACACAAATCTTCGTTAATAGTGATCCTGTCCGTAATTGCTTCCATTTTGACCCCACGATTTACGCTGAAAAAGCGTTCGATCTTATTATACACCGTATCGCGCTCGATGGCTTCTCATTGAGCACAACTTTCATTCTATAGCTCGATCATTCGGCCGCGGTCTCGCATTGAGGCGGTCGAGGCTTCTAAAATTCGTACGACGTTCAGGCCGGCGTGGCCGTCGGTCAATGGCTGTGTGTTATTCACAATGCAGTCGATAAAATGCCGCGTGCCGACGGAAAGGGCCTCTTCGGCGTCGAGTTTTGGCGAAAGCATGTCGCCGGTGCGGTATTGGACGAGCGTGTCGTAAACGCCTTCGCGGGTCGTGACGTCGATGCCTTTGTCGTAAATTTTGATCTTTTCGCTCGCCTCGGAGTCGTCGTAAACGATCATCGACTTTGTGCCGCCGATCAGCGTCTTGCGGATCTTTACCGGAGCCAGCCAGTTAACGTGAAAGTGCGCGATTAAGTTGTTCTCAAATTCGAGCGTCAGGTAGGCGATATCTTCGAGTTCGTTACCGACGTGGCAGCTCCCGATCGCCGAAACGGCTTTCGGCTGCTGCTGCAGCAAATAATCCATTATCGACAGATCATGCGGCGCGAGGTCCCAGATAACATTCACATCATGCTGAAAAAGCCCGAGGTTTATCCTCACCGAATCGAAATAATACAACTCGCCCAATCGGCCCGAAGTTATGATCTCCTTCATCTTTCGCACAGCACCGGTGTAGATGAACGTGTGATCGACGAAAAGCTTTAGATTTTTCTTCTCGGCGAGGTTGATCAACTCTTCCGCCTCGGCAACGCTCGATGTCATCGGCTTTTCGATGAAAACGTGCTTGCCAGCCGTTAATGCACGCTTTGCGATCTCGTGATGCGTCGAAACCGGCGTTGCGATCACGACGATGTCGATGTCGGACCGCTCGATTATTTCAGCGTAGTCAGTTGACGTCTCGATGCCGTAGAACTGCTTTTGCATCTTCGCAAGGCGCTTTTCATCCAGATCGCACGCGACAACAGCGTCGATCTCATCGAGCGACAGAAAATTCCTAATTAAATTCGGGCCCCAGTAACCGGCGCCTATAACTGCGACTTTCATTCCTTATACCTTTTTTGAACGCGGATCAGGCGGATTGTGCGGATCAAGACGGATCAGAATGCATATTAATTGTTCTATCCGTCTTTATCCGCTCGATCCGTTTTATCCGCGTTCAAACTTACTGACAACTAATGCCCGCCTTTCGCTAACAACATAACAGGCAGCGTTCTAAAAATTATACTCAGGTCAAAGAGCGGTGACATATTGTCGATGTAAAAAAGATCGAGAATGACCATGTCGTTAAAATCCACCGCGCTGCGTCCCGCAACCTGCCACAGACCCGTGCAGCCCGGAATTACAGATAGCCGCCGCCGATGCCACTCTTGATATTGCTCAAGCTCATACGGCATGCACGGACGCGGACCGACGAGACTCATTTCGCCCTTTAGAACATTGAATAACTGCGGCAGTTCGTCGAGCGAAGTTCTTCTTAAAAATTTACCAACTGATGTTACACGCGGATCGTTCTTGATCTTTTTTACCTGATCGTCCGGGTTTTTTGCCGTGATAAGATCTGCGACAAATTCGCGATGAGTTGTGTCGTCATTATCTGCATACATCGTCCGAAATTTATAGAACTCGAACGGCTTGCAGTCTTTCCCGATTCGCGTGTGATTATAAAACACCGGTCCTTTTGATGTGAGTTTTATCAACAATGCAATAACCGCCATCGGCACCGCCAACACGAACAATCCGATTATCGTCACGCCGACATCGAACACACGCTTATAAACCGCAAACAGCGAATTCTCATAATTCTGCGGCATTTTGACGATCGGCACGCCAAGATATTTTTCGAGCAGTACCTTTTCAGGAATGATGTTATAAAGCTCGGAGACGAGACGGACATTTGCCGTAGTCGCCTGCGCTTTGTCGATGATCTCAAGCAAGTGCGAATGCGTCACGTCGCTCTCGGCGATGATCACTTCCTTGATCTCATTTGCCCTGACGAGATGTTCGAGATCATCCATCGAACCTAAATTTATTAGGTCTTCGAAAATCCGTTCGCCGACCGGCGTTTCGTCATTTACAAATCCGATTACGTCAAATCCGTGCCTGTCATCTAGATCGACCTGAGCCGCGACCATTTTCGCGGTGCGGTCGCGGCCAACGATCAGCACCTTTCGGCGAATAATTTTCTTTTGCGAAGCAAACGCAAACAACGGACGAAAAACAAGCGTGCGAAACAGCATCACGCCAACCAGACTGAACAATACAAACAGCCCAAGCACGATGCGCGATTCAACAAAATCGAGGCGCCTTACTACGAACGTAATGATCACCAGTCCGATCAGGCCGTAGAGCAGAGACTTCGCTATCGAGATCATCTGCCGCCGCAGCGACATAAAGTAATCGAGCTTGTAGAGATTAAAATGCTGAAAGATGGCAACCCAGACGAGCGAATAAACTATCACGAGCGCTGCCTGCGTTCGTACGAGCGGCCGCGATAACAGCTCATTGGTCGGCACATAATAAAAACGAGCATTCACCGCAGCAAACCATGCCGCAAGCAACACCAAATAATCGCAACCGGCTAAAAAGAATTTATATGCTGGATATTGCTTGAACATCAGCTTTGCGTAAGCATCGAATCTATCTGTTCTATTACAAATTTTTCCACACGGTCGGTCAAGGCGTTGGGCTTTTGCCGGTTGCGATGCTCAATCTTGATATTTGACAGGTCGCGGGCATCGCGGATGAATGTGATCAACCCTTCAGTCTCCATCTGGCGGTCGAGGGCTCCTTGCCTCCCTGCAAAAATACTGTAAACGGGCACGCCAAGCAGAGCCGCCTCGCGATTCATCGTTCCGCCGCCGGAGATCAACAGATCGGACGCATAAGCAAGCTGCAAGCCGTCGACTGCCTCGTCAAGAATTACAAAGCGCCCGGCTGAGTCGGGAACATTTGCAATGGAGTTGCGCAATTCTTCGGCTTGTTCCGCCGTGCGTGGAATTATCACAAGAAACACGTTGTTTGCGTTCAACAACAAATGCAAAATATCATCGAGCAGAACCTCGCTCTTTTCGGAATGATAATTTGCGGTCGTAGCGGGCGGACGTAAAACAGCGAGAATCGAATTTTCGTTCGCACCGTGTTTTTTCAAAAGCTGTGAGCGAAAATTCGGCACAGGCAGGAAATCTTTTACATATAGCTCTTCTTTGATTCCATGATACTTTTTTCGTTTTGCGGCGGATAAGTTAATCTCGTCTAGCACTTCATCGGGAATACGACCAGGCACCAGCACTACGTCGGAGAAACGATTAAAAATTCCCGTTTCGGTAAACTCGTAATCGTACATTGTCACGACCGGAATTTTCAGCCATCTCGCGGCAAGCACCATCGAACGCGAACCGTGACTTACCGCAACTGCGGCTGGTTTTTGTAGTTTACTGATGTGCGAGACGAGTT
>JANMDA010000030.1:0-9526 GCA_031376085.1 Chloracidobacterium sp. | reverse complement strand
CGACGAAATTCGCGTTTGAAAGCTGTCCGGTGAGGCGGTCCTTTTCCTCGGTGAGCTTGGCGATCTGGTTCGAGAGCCGTGTGCGTTCGACGTCGAAGTCGATCAGCCCTTCGAGCGGGACGGCGATGGCCGCGTCGTTTGTCACCGCCTTTGCCGAAGCACGCGGAACGTCGAGAGCGTCGGCAATAACAAGCCTCTCGGCCTTCGCGAGCTTTAGGATCTGCGCTTCGTTCGCCCTGAAAACTCCCTGAAACGCAGCACTGGCCGCGATATGCACAGTGAACTTGATCGCCGTCGGGATATTCGTAACCTGCGTAATATCGCCCACCGTCGCTCCAACCTGTGTTTGATATGTTGTAAGGTTCTGCTTCTGCGCCGTCAATACGTCAATAAGTTTCGCGAATGTATTCATGATCGCTCCCATATACTATTTTCCTCCTAATTTGTACTAGAAATTGTGTTAAATCGCTTCCGAAAAAATATAACACATTCGATTTCAGGCGTAAATCCAGTAGATTCACCAAGTAAACCTTGTGCCTTTACCAAGTAAATGCTCTGCCTTTACCAGTAAATCTTGCGCCTTTACCAGGTAAATCCTCTATCTTTGCTAGGTTAATGCTCTGTCTTTACCAAGCAATCCTGCACCTTTACCCAGTAAATCTACTCAATTCACCAAGTAAATCAGGTCGCTGTAACAGGTGAATCTTCTATATTCCAGCGTGAATCCTTCGCTGACAGACCGAAATTGGTGTATTATCAACGGCGTAAATCTCGCCCGCACATCGAATGCACCGCGAGGAAAAGCAATAACGAATATAAATTGGAGGCAAAATGAACAGTGAATTATTTCCACGATTAAGATCGCGTTATAAAGATGGCTATATTGTCGCGTTGGCCATTGTAAGTGTTGGTACCGCAGTCAAGGTAATTGGAGTTCTCGCCTGGCTGTCAATTATTGCTGTTAGCTTTGTTTTAACTGTTGATTCCGGACGAGGAGGCGTTGGTTTTTTCTTGGGGCTTGTCGTAGGCGGAATTGTCGCGGCGCTATTTTTTGTTATTGGAACATTGGTTGCGGCTCAGGGACAAATTCTTCGGGCTAGCCTCGATTCCGCAGTGAATAATTCGCCGCATATTTCTAATGAAGAAAAGGCGGAGATAATGTTTTTATCGTCTGCTCCAAGCGGAGAAAACATTTCGACCCCTAACGCAGAAACAAACTTAAAAAGGCTTTTCTGGGGCGGAGCAGGAGAAGAGGATGACAAAAGTAATTCGAAGAAGCGTGATTGGGGCGATGATGTTAACTAATTCAAAGCCTCCAGATTGTTATTCAGCGTCTCGATCTGTTTTTCGAGCTCGGCGAAGCGGTCGCGGAGTTCCTGGACCTTTTCGGCCGGGGCACGGTCGACGAAATTCGCGTTTGAAAGCTGTTCGGTGAGTCGGTCCTTTTCGTCGGTGAGCTTGGCGATCTGGTTCGAGAGCCGTGTGCGTTCGACGTCGAAGTCGATCAGCCCTTCGAGCGGAACGGCGATGGCCGCGTCGTTGGTAACCGCCTTTGCCGAAGCACGCGGAACGTCAAGAGCGTCCGCGATAACAAGGCTCTCGGCCTTCGCGAGCTTTAGGATCTGTGATTTATTGTCCTCGAATACCTTTTGCATCGCCGCATTTGCCGCGATATGCACCGTGAACTTGATCGTCGTCGGGATATTCATCTCTGCACGGATGTTACGCACCTTTGTTATCAGGTCGATCACCGCCGACATCTCCGCCTCAGCCGCTTCGTCGATCGCCCGTAAGTCGCCCGGCGGAAAAGTCGTCAGCATTATCGTCGCTTCGGCGTTCGCGTATGCCGCGTTATGCAGCGCATTCGAAGTGCCGGGCAATTTGAGCCACAGTTCCTCAGTCAGATACGGCATAAAAGGATGCAGCATTCTAAGTGAAATCTCGAGCACTGTCAGAACCCTTTTGCGAGTTTCACGTTGAACTATCGGTAGTTCATGGACGACTAACGAACCAGGCACACTTGGAAATTCGGTGAAGACCTGAATTTTGTCTTTGACCAGTTCAATGTACCAATCGCAAAAATCGTCCCAGAAGAAGTGGTACAGCAGAGAGACGGCTGTATGGAATTCATATTTGTCGAGTGCCTTATTGACTTCAAGAGCGGTTTTGTTGAGACGTGAGATTATCCAACGGTCCGCGAGGTCGGCGTCTTCCGTCATCAAACTTTGATGATCGACAACCGCGCCTTCCGCATTCATCAAACAAAAACGCGTCGCGTTCCAAATCTTGTTGGCAAAGTTGCGATAGGTTTCGACGCCGACATCGTTCCAGCGAATATCTGCGCCGGTAGCTATCGAAGCGAGATAAATACGCGTCGCGTCAACGCCGAATTTGTCGAACATCTCGATAGGATCGACGCCGTTGTTGCGCGATTTGGACATCGGCTTGCCGTCTTTGCCGAGCACCGTACCGGTTATCACACAATCCTTGAAAGCGACCTTGCCCGTGAACTTTTTGGTGAGCATCATCATCCGCGAAACCCACAAAAAGATAATGTCGCGGCCAGTTACGAGAACGTCCGTCGGCAGAAACGTGTCGAGGTCAGAGGCAGAACCGCCTGCGTGAGCAGGTGGCATGGACGCGGCACTTGAATCAACGTTCGTGCCACCCGCTAACGCGGGCGGTTCTGCCCCGTTCCATCCAAAAGTCGAAAACGCCCAAAGCCCCGACGAAAACCAAGTATCAAGCACATCGTTGTCCTGCGTCAGTTCTTTGCCGCCCGCTTTCTCTCTCGCTTCTTCCGCAGTGCGTGCCACATAGACGTTACCTTCGTTGTCATACCACGCCGGTATCTGATGGCCCCACCAAAGCTGCCGCGAAATGGTCCAATCCTTCAGATTTTCGAGCCATGTGGTGTAAACCTTTGCGTGCGGAATCTCCGGCGAAAAATGTGGAGCATTTTCTTTTTTTATTAATTCGAGCCCGAGATCGCGAAGCTCGTCCATCTTGACGAACCACTGCTCCGAAAGTATCGGCTCGACGATCGTCTTGCACCGCTCGCATATCGGCAGCGTCACTTCGTAATCGTCAATCTTTTCGAGCAGCCCGAGCTTTTCGAATTCCTCGACGACCTTTTCACGCGCAACGAAACGATCTAATCCTTCGAACTCCGGCCCGGCAGCAGCGTTCATCGTGCCGTCCATATTCATCACGAGAAGTTGTTCGAGGTTGTGACGCTCGCCGACTAGATAATCGTTCGGGTCATGTGCCGGAGTGATCTTGACCGCGCCGGTTCCAAATTCCGCATCGACGTATTCGTCAGCAATGATCGGTATCTCGCGGTTCGTCAGCGGCAGAAGAATCGTTTTCCCAACGAGATCCTTATAACGCTCATCGTCACCGTTGACCGCAACTGCCGTGTCGCCGAGCATCGTCTCAGGCCGCGTCGTCGCGACGGTTATCGTCTTGTCGCTGTCTTTGATCGGATATTTTAGATATGTGAGCTTGCCGTCCTTCTTCGTCTCTTCTTTTACTTCAAGATCGGACAGAACGGTCTTGTCCTTTGGACACCAGTTTACGATACGCAATCCGCGATAGATCTGACCTTCTTCGTAAAGAGTGCAAAACACATTGCGGACCGCCAGCGACAGTGATTCGTCCATCGTAAAACGGTGCCGCGACCAATCGACCGACGCACCTTCGCGACGCATCTGTTCGGTGATCGTGTTGCCGTATTGTTCTTTCCATTGCCAGCAGCGACGCAGAAACTCTTCGCGGCCGATATCCATCGGCTTTTTATGCTCGTCTTTTTTAAGCTGCTCGACGACCTTTCGCTGAACCGAAATACCCGCGTGATCCGTCCCGGGCAGCCACAGAGTGCGATACCCCTGCATACGCTTCCAACGCGTTAGGGCATCCATGATCGTGTGCTGGAGGGCATGGCCCATGTGCAGGCTGCCCGTAACATTCGGCGGAGGAATGACTATCGAATAGGCCTCGGCGTTAGCGTCCTGATTGATCTCAGGCTTGAAAAAGCCACTTTCTTCCCAGCGTTTGTAATGAGTTTCTTCGGCCTCTTTCGGGTCGTAGGCCTTTGCGAGTTCCATATAAAAAAGTGTGCACAAGCCCGCACGTTAGTAAGGGCGATACATTCAATGTTGAGTGTTCCGCCCTTACTTACGTGCGGGCTTCTGCAACAAAATCAGCTTTTCTTCTCTTCGTCTAGTGCCTCGCGGATCAGCTTTTCGGTAATCCGCGGCACTTCTTCTTTAGCGATCTCGCGGATGACCTTATCTGATAACTTTTCCACAACGCGGCGGGCAACCATCGTAACAAAATCATCTGTCACTTCATCCGGCCTCGATGAACTTTGATCCGGTAAAAAATCAGTCTTTCTTCTCATCGGTTTTATGACGACGTTGTCGTCACCAACCCGTTCCTCACGAGGCGGATTGATAAAACTCATAACAACTCCGCCGTTAGCAGGTGACGTTGTATCAACTTCAGCAATCGTTTCGGTGGCAACTTCGCTTTTGACCCCAACCTCCCGATCAAGAGATTCAACTGATGGATGACTCATTTCAATTATTTCGTCATCCATTCCGGCATCGCCCAGAAGCAGATCGGTAAAACCGTCTATGTCGATCTCGTCATCTGACGTATCGGACGTATCGCTAAAACTTTGTTCGTATAAGTTATCTATGTCGGCGGTCTCAGCAGGCGTTGCTGACCTGTTCTGCGTTCCGAGCAGTTCATCCACTCTGATAACGAGGTCGCGGATTGATTGAAACGGCTTTGTCAAAAATCCGTCAGCACCAACGCGTTCTGCCTCGGTCTGATCGAACGGTTCGAACGATCCGACAACCAGCAGGACCGGAATGTGGCGCGTAGCCTCATCCTGCTTTATTATCTCGCATAACCGGTAGCCGTTCGGCTCGGGCATATGGACGTCGGCGATGACGATATCGGGCTGATTCTCGACAAACTTCAGCATCGCATCTTCACCATTGCCGACCGTTGTCACGTCGAGGCCTTCATCAATAAAGGTCAGTTCAACTACCTTTCGGATCGTTACCGAGTCATCGGCCAGCAGTAGCTTTGGTTTGGTCACTGTTTGGATTTGCTCCTCAACTTTCGACAATCTTATCAGACTTGGCCGAACTTCGGCGAACTGTTCGCAAGCTCGCCCGCGAGCTTTATCGCCGCGATCATACTGGATGCATCCGCAACTCCTTTGCCCGCTATATCAAACGCCGTCCCGTGATCGACCGACGTTCTGACGAGCGGCAGCCCAAGCGTGACATTGACCGCCGAGCCGAATGCGAGCGATTTGACTGCGATCGTCGCCTGATCGTGGTACAGAGCGACGACCGCGTCAAACTCGCCATTAAACCCGCGCAAAAATATCGTGTCCGGCGAATACGGGCCGCTAACATCTATTCCGTGTTCGTTGCGACAATAATCTATAGCAGGAATGATCTCCGCCTGCTCTTCATGGCCGAACATTCCGCCTTCCGATGCATGAGGGTTAAGCCCTGCAACCGCCAAACGAACTTTTTTGCCGAGTAATTTACCGATTTCATTCGCCGAAAATTCAATGAGATTTATGAGGCTATCTTTTTTTACAATATCGATTGCATCGCGAAGCGAAAGATGCGTCGAATGCAAAACGACCCGCAGATCGCCGCCAAAAAAACTCATTGCAAATTTGTGTGTTCCCGTAAGAGAAGCCAAAAATTCAGTATGGCCCGGAAAATCATAGCCGCCCAGCGAAATAGCTTTTTTGCTGATCGGCGCGGTGCAGATCGCGTCGATCTTCTTCTCTTTCCAAAGCCGAACAGCGGCTTCTATACATTCGGCTGACGCCTTTCCGGTTACTGCGGCGTCTATGCCAATTTCAAATGCGTCCGGCAGATTTGCGAGATCGAAGACTTCGATATCAGCGCCTGAATCCATCGACGCCAAATCAATGCCAAGATTCAGATCGTCCATGGTCTTGCGCAAAAAAACGGCATCGCCAATGATCACGCACCGGCAAACCTTTTTCAATTGGAAATCCGACAAGGCTTTTAGGAGGATCTCCGCCCCGATGCCGGCGGCATCGCCCATAGTTATTCCGATGATTGGTCTTTCAAAAGACATTTTAATGATTTTCTCCGAACAAACTAAAAACTGAAAACCAGAAACTGAAAATAAACGTTCAGTTCTTAGTTTTCAGTTTTTAGGTTTTTACGAAGGTTTAATCCGCCTGTCGCCGCATAAAAGTCGGGACGTCTATATTCTCGACCGGCTGTAGATCACTCGGCAACATTATCTCTGACGCTTGGATCGGAGCCGGGGCGGCAGCGGCCGCAACAGCTCGCGTTTCCGTAACTTTAGGCTGCGGCAAACGCATTGACGCCTGAGTGTCGAATCCAGTAGCGATCACAGTAATGCGTATCTCGTCGCCTAGATCTTCTTTAATTACGCTGCCCCAAATGATGTCGGCGTTGTCGTCGGCTTCCTGCTCGATCATCCCGATCGCGTCCTCGACCTCGCCGAGTACCATATTCGGGCCGCCAGTGACATTGATCAATGCAGCTTTAGCACCCATGATGGAATTCTCTTCGAGCAGCTTGTAATCAAGAGCCGCACGCATTGCCTTCGAAGCTGCATCTTCACCTGAGGCCTCGCCAATTCCCATAAGAGCGACGCCCTTGCCTTTCATCACCGTCGTAACGTCGGCAAAATCAAGGTTGATAATTCCGGGAGTAATGATCAGGTCCGTAATTCCGCGCACAGCCTGGAGCAGCACTTCATCAGCCCGGCGGAAAGCATCCATTATGGTGATCTTCTCCTCGACCTCACGCAGTTTGGAATTCGGGATCGTTATCAACGTGTCAACGCAGCCGCGAAGTTCGGCAAGGCCTTTCTCTGCCTGCGCCATGCGTTTTTTTCCTTCGACAGTAAAAGGCTTAGTGACTATCGCCACAGTCAATGCTCCCAACTCGATTGCAAGCGATGCAACGACTGGAGCCGCTCCCGTTCCGGTTCCGCCGCCAAGTCCGGCAGTAACAAAAACCATGTCAGAGCCATCCAAAATATCGAGCAGCTTTTCGGTATCTTCAAGCGCCGCCTGACGTCCCATCTCAGGGTTTGAACCCGCGCCTAATCCGCGCGTTGATTTGCTGCCGAGCTGAATTTTTATCGGGGCCTTTGAGTCGTTGAGCGCTTGAAGGTCGGTATTGGCCACGATAAATTCGACGCCCTTTATGCCGGCGTCGATCATCCGGTCAACCGCGTTGCTGCCGCCGCCGCCGACGCCGATCACCTTGATCCGGGCTCCTGTGATAGGAGGCTCGTCGATAAACATTTTTATGCCATTTTTCTTCATTGGTTGATCTTCCATTGCGAATAAGGTTTCCATAAAGGAATCAAGAGCAAGACTTACGGTTATAAATTTCTAGGTTGTCAGCAAACAACAAGATATTGTGCAATCGGGAAATCAGCATACAACGATTTGCGGTAAAAATCCAATCGCGAAATTACATTTTATTTAAATTTATCGCGAAAACTTCCAAACCATTCCGCCACGCGACGAGCTGAGGACTTCCCTGCTCCGCCTAGCCCACGCATTTGACTTCGCATCGAGCACAGTGCCAAACCGCAAGCTGTAGCCCATTGCGGCCCCTGAACTTCCTCGACAAGTCCGCCGAAATATGACGGCTCAATAAAACCTGCGCGAGTCGGCGCATCAAATACCTGCTCGGCAACTTCCGGCAAACCGCGGATCAACGCTCCGCCGCCGGTGAGAAAAACGCCGCCTGAGATTTGAGCTTTTGACGCATTCGTTTCGCGGGCAACGTGCTGCATCAGCTCGACGGCTCGCGGCTGCATAATGTCACACAGAATTTCCATCGAAAGTCCGCGCGTTTCGCTTCGCCCGAACGGTAGAATTTCAATCATCTGCTGCCGCTCTTCATCATCAAGAAGAAAAGACGCAACACAGCCCCAACTGTGCTTGATCTTGCCCGCCTCGGGAATCGATACACGCAAGCCGGTCGCAATGTCCTTTGTAAACAGCATACTTCCGAATGGAAAAACAGCCGTATGCTGCACCGCACCGCGACCGAAGATCATAAGGCTCGTGATCTCGGCTCCCATATTGACGACCGCACAGCCGTATTCTCTATCTTCGTCCGTCAATACGCTCTCCGACGCAGCGAGCGGTTCGAGCACAAGTTGTTCGACATCAATACCCGCGCGGGTCACCGCCTTTAAAAGATTTTGACGGCCGGCGCTCGGACTTGTAACAACATGAACCAGCGCCTCAAGCCGCGATCCGTTCATACCGACCGGCTCGGTGATTCCGTCCTGGCCGTCAACAATAAATTCCTGCGGCAAACGGCTGACAATTTCCCAACCGGGCGTGAGCGGCATCGCACTTGCCGAATCGACCGCCCGCTCGATGTCCTCGTCGGTGATCTCTTTTTCAGGTCCGGCGACGGCGACGACGCCGTTCTTATTCTCGCCGCGAAGATGCTCGCCCGAAAGGTTGATCGTCGCCGCGTCCACATCCAATCCGCTTACGCGTTCAGCCTCGCCGACAGCTTTTCGGATCGATTCGGCCACGCCCTCGGTCGAAATAACGACGCCGCGCCGCAAACCTTTCGATTCCACGTCGCCGATGCCGACGATGTTCATCTTCCCGTCCGCCGACGGCTCGCCTATGACACACCGCACGCGGCTTGTTCCGATATCCAGTCCAACTGCTTGTATTTCGCCGCTCATATAGAATCCTTAAAAATCAAGATATTGAAGCAACGGGTACGAACCATCCGCAGCCACCGACTTTATTCTTCCACCCTTGCCGCTTACCGCTTCGATAGTCATCTTCAAACTTTTTCCAAGACTGTCTTTTGCAAGCGTGACCGGAATCGTCCGGCCCGAATCTTCGATCACCGCAATTGGTTCACGGACATTTGTAAGATTGACCTGCTTCACCCGCGACGTCAGATCGTATTGTTTCCACTCATCAAGCATCTTGCGATAAAGTTTCAACCGCGCCTGATTCTCAGGAATCGCCTTTTCCGTTTTTGCTTCGTCCCAGCCGTAAAGAACAAACGGGAAATCCTTGTCGTTCGCCGTCGCCGCCGTCAAAACTGTTCCGTCACCGTCGATAAGAAAATCTCCGGAACTCAGATGAACGACCGCCGCCGGAATGCGTTCTGTCACATTCACGCGGATCCCGGCCGGCAAAATTCTTGAAACGGCCGCCGCCTTAACAAACGGGAATTTTTCGATCTTGGTCTTAATGTCAGCAAGGTCGGCATTCCAAACACCAGATTTTTCTACCGACATCGACACGAGCCGTCGAATATCATCTTGCGAGGCCCTTTCAGTTCCGCGAACATCGACATTTCGCAATCCAAAAAAACCTGAAGCAGTTGCCGTTCGCAAGCCCATTAAACCTAAAAAGCCGAGAGCCGCAAGCAAAATGCAAATAATGATCAGCGGCAACCCAAAGCGAAATGAATTCTGAGCGATA
>JANMDA010000080.1:0-2195 GCA_031376085.1 Chloracidobacterium sp. | reverse complement strand
GTCTCGGTACTCGTCGACGTAGGTGTCGGAGTATCGGTACTCGTCGAAGTGGCAGTCGCGGTCGGTGACGGCGGCACGAACGGTATGTTTACGGAAATATCTCCGATAAACGTTCCGCTTGGATATGCACCGACAAGACCTTCCGCGCCTGTCGTCGTATCGCGGATATAAAGGTTCATGCTGGCACCGGTGCTCGGATCGTCATGAGTTACATAGAGGATTCCGCTTCCACCGCTGATATCCATACCGAGATCCGGATTGAACGTCAGGAAGCCAGCCGGCGTGTTTACTGTAAACATGAGACCGGTATTCGGGCTCGTAGTGCCGTTCAGACTGCCGATAGTGTTTAGCCTGTCGGTCTGATAATCCCAGCTGTAAAGCGTGGTCGATGTAGCGCCCGCGACGTTATCGGAGTATGCGGCGCTAACCATGTTGAAGTTAGCTCCCACATTCGGATCTCCGGCGTCATAGGCAAGGTTCGTATCCGTTGCCACCAAGGCGCCTGTGTTTGGATTGGCTCTGAAGTTGTTGTTCTGCGTACTCGTCAGGCTGGCCGCCGTGATGATGCGAATTCTATCAACAACCGGGTTAAAGTCAATTTCAATCGAATTGATCGTGCTTGTGCCCAGTGCGAATCCGGTTCCGACAGCTGTTAAGGCTGCGGTTCCGAGATCGACCGTGTAAATCTGGGCATTCGTATTAGTTGTTGTGTCTGCGCTCAGAGCGTAGAGAGTACCGGTCGCCGGACGGAAATCGATACTGCGCACACTGTGGCCCGAAACAACACCTGTGAAAGGCCCGATCGTTGTGATCGTTCCAGGGGTATTGCTGCTAAAGCTGACAAGGTTAATACCCGCAACCGAGCTGCTGCTTGCCGTCGTCATACCGTAGATCAACTCACTAGGCAGAGGCGTCGGTGTATTTGTCGCCGTACTTGTCTGCGTAGCAGTGTTCGACGGTGTTGCCGTATTTGTATTCGAAGGAGTTCCCGTCGCCGTACTCGTCGCCGTGGCACACGGGCCGGCATTTGTAAAGAGCATTATCTCCCATCCGCCAGCAAGGCTTCCGAGATCGCCAGCCTCATCGTCAACGACAAAGAGGGACCACGTTCCGTTAGCGCCGTTTCCAACGAACGTTGACAACGACGATCCGCCCGCCGGAGCAGGCGCCGGAGCAGGATATGTCTCTGTTCCGGTTCCGGTGTAGTCAGCAGGTCTGAATGTTCCCGCAACAATTCCGCCCGTATTGGGAAGAGCCGTTGCGGCATCATTGTCCAGCGTAACTGTCACGCCGCTTGCGGCAGTGGAACCACCGACATCGGACATGATAATCGCGTTCTGACCGCCAGGACCAACAAGCAGGATGTCAATGTCGTCCGGGAATGTGTGGGTTATGCCATTAAGCTTGACCGTTACCTTGTAAACGGTGCCGGTCAAACCGGAAACCGTAATATCCGACGGATAGGGCGCACTTGCGCCGATACTGGGTATAGTCACCGCCGTCGTGTTTGCAAAGTTGAAGGTCAGCGGTTCGCACGTCGCGGTCGCGGTCGGCGTAGCGGTATTAGTCGCCGTGCTGGTCGCGGTTGCCGTGGACGTCTCGGTCGCCGTGCCTGTTGGCGTTGCCGTATTAGTATTCGTAGGCGATTCAGTTGACGTTTGGGTCGCGGTCGGAGCCGGGCCGCATTCACCGATGGTGATGCTGTCTATGCGCCAGCCTTCGCCTGCAACGCTGCTGTCGCTGCCCATACGCCATCTTAGGACGACATTCTGGCCGACCGTCGCAGCGGGCAAGTCAACGGTTGTTGTGATGAAAGCGCCCGATGTGCCCTTGCCCCAAGCCTGTCTGCCATTAAGCGGATTGGTGCTGGCTGATATAACGTCGGGATAGCCGCCAGTTACAAAAGCGCCGCCAGCGGCAAGGATGTCCGTAAACGCACCTGCGTTAATGGTGGGAGCACTGATCTCCAGCACGCCGCCGTCAAATGCGGTGGTGAGGCTTTCAAATCGGTAGTTCTGTCTGAAGCTCAACCGTGCAGGGACGGCGCCGATCGCGATCAAAGGCGAGTCGAGACGTTTGTCTGCGACCGAACCCGGATCGTCGATAAACGCGGCATTCGGAGCCGTGTCAAAGGACGGCGTCGGTGCTCCCGACACTGATGTCACCCACAGTGGCGCAACCCCGGCGGCATTCGC
>JANMDA010000077.1:0-10112 GCA_031376085.1 Chloracidobacterium sp. | reverse complement strand
GTAAACTTTCTATCAGCGCAAAATCTGCCCGGTCCCTCATTTGTTGGGCATCGATGATTTCTACGGTTTTTGATACTTGTTCGATGGTTTGTGATTGCCCGGCTGACACTGTGACATTTTCCTTGATTCCGACGTTGTTTAGCTGAAGATATAGATTAAACTCTTGTGTTGACCCGCTCGAAACAATAACAGTTCGCTGTTCACTTAAGTCGCTAAGATTCCATTTCACCTTTGCCGTGAGAATGTATTTGCCTGCCGGAATATTTCCGAAGCGAAAGCGGCAGTTTCCATCTGGATTAGCCGTTGTATCGAATGTCACGTTGCTGTCGTTCGCAGAAACCAGCCTCACGCTTACATCAATTGGCCATCCTCCCAATGTCGGACAACCATTTACCTTTCCAACAACCGTGGTACCCGACTGTGAAAAAACTAACGTTGTTGAAATCAGCAACCAAATTACAACTGTAAAAAACTTCATTTTTCTCTCCTCTTCTGCCCACACGCAGAATGGTTTAAGCCACGACAAACGAGCAAAGTTCCAGGCTCTTCCAAGTGCGGAGTTTGGAATGCGGAGTGCGGAGTGCGGAGTTTTAATTCCGCATTTCACACTCCGCATTCCGCACTGGAAACACTGTTGCGTGGGCAGCGTTGGCTTTTCACCAAACTTCCTTTGCATCGCTTGTCAATTTTTAGCCACCAATTACACGGATATCACGAAGTTAATATTTCTTCTTCATTAGTGTCATTAGTGGCTAACTTCTTAAAAAACATTCGTCACACGAACGTTACCGCTCGCTGGATTTTGATCCAGCAAAACCTTTACGGCGAAAATATTTTCAATATTTTCACCTGTCAAAACTTTTTCAGGCGCGCCTTTTGCCGCGATGCATCCATCCTTGAGCATAATGATCTCATCAGCGAACTCAGACGCCAGATTGAGATCATGCGTGATCACTATGGCAGATGAGTTGCATTCCAGACAACGCTTTCGCACGAGTTTGAACATCATCGCCTGATGAGCGAGATCAAGATTTGCCGTCGGCTCATCCAGCAGCAAAATTCGTGCATTCGTGGCTATTGCTCTGGCTAATACAACACGCTGACGCTCGCCGCCCGAAAGATGATTCATTAGACGCGCTTCATATCCGGTAAGATCGCAGTCGGCAAGTGCCTTTTCCGCCAACACAATATCTGTATCGCTTTCCCAACCAAATGCATTGCCATGAACAAACCGTCCCGACAACACAAACTCTAAAACCGTCACAGGAAACCGAGTTTCATTTTCCTGTGCAACGACTGCGATGTTCGTCGCGATGTCACGTCGCGACATTGCTGCCAGCGGCTTGCCGTCCAGACCAATCTCGCCCGACGACACTGGCAGTGTCCCATTCAGTGCGCTTATCAGCGTCGTTTTACCAGCACCGTTCGAGCCGAGCAAAGCAACGATCTCACCTTCGCGAAGCTCGAACGACACGCCGTTCAAAACCTTACGCTCGTCGTAATTCACTGAAATATCTCTGGCCTCAAGCATGTTTATTTGCCACAGATAAACGCGGATAAACGCGGATCAGAAAACAACTTAAAAAACGATCTTATCTACGCCATCTGCGTTAATCTGCGGCTAATTCCTTCTTAATAGATAAATAAACATCGGTGCTCCGATCAGCGCAGTGACCGCACCGACCGGCAATTCTCTCGGAGCAATAGCTGTTCGCGCGATCGTGTCTGCAAAGACGACAAATATCGCTCCGGCAATTGCCGAAAATGGAACGACTAAACGATTGTCGCTGCCGACGCTCAGACGAACCAGATGCGGAACGATCAAACCGACGTATCCAACCGAACCGCTCGCCGCAACCGCCGCACCGACAACCAAACTCGATGCTCCAAAAACCAACATCCGCACACGCCCGACCTCGACTCCAAAATCGAAAGCGTCGCGTTCGCCGACCATCATCAGATTCAAAGCCCGTGCCTGCGACATCAAAATAATTGTTCCTATCACGACCGCACCCAGGCTCAGGTAAACACCGTTCCTCGTCGCCTGCGACAGATCGCCGAGCAGCCAAAAAGTAAAGCTCCGCAACTTCGCCGCATCAAGCAGCGTCGTCAGCATCACGATCACCGAAGAGAGAAACGTCGTCACGATCACGCCAGACAGCACAAGGCGTTCAACATTCATTCCGGCGCGGCTTTTTGCCATTCGATAAACGGCAATCGTCGCAAGTCCGGCACCCGCAAATGCCAGCAACGGACGCGTTATCTCAAGACTCTGAAAAAATACAAACGCGAGCATTGTCCCCAAAGCCGCGCCATTTGAAACGCCAAGCAAATAAGGCTCAGCTAACGGATTTCGCAGCAGCGATTGCAGCCCTGCACCAGCTACCGCAAGGCTCGCACCAACACACGCTCCAAGCAAAATTCGCGGCACACGAATGTCGTAAAGTATCGACTGCTGCTGCTCGGACAGATCGAATATCGGCAACCTCTCGGCGCCGAGCATCGCCGCCGCAAGCAGAACAACGACAAGAAGCAGAATAAGTCCACCGCCCAGCCAAACGGCCCTCTTTCCCTGCGTCCTCTGCGATCTCTGCATTAAAGCCACTATTTGAATTTCTCCGGATGCAGGTCTTTTGCTATCTGCTCCAATGCTTCGACCAACCTCGGCCCCGGTCGCGACAACAGATCGGCATTCACCTTATATACGCTCCCGTTTTTCACGGCAGGCGAATTCTTAAAAACTTCGTTCGCTTCTTGATTATCCTCACTTTCTGACAAGAAGATCACGTCCGGCAGGAAAGCTGAAGCCGTTTCTTTGCTTAATTTAGGATATGCAGTCTCAACCTTTGCTGTAACTGATTCAGCACCCGCTTTTTCTAGCACAGCGTTCAAAAATGACTGTTTGCCAACTGTGAAAAGCGGTTCCTTTGAGATTTGAACAAACACTCGAATAGATCTTTCTTGGGCCACTTTACCCCAAATATCGGCGATACGTTGCTGCAGTTCGCCGACGAGATTATCCGCGACATCCTGCGTATCAAACAGTCCGCCAAGCTCCTTCAAATTCCTAAACACATCGTCAAGCGAGTCAGAATTTGTCACATAAACAGCGATCCCATTCGCATCGAGCGTCTTCATAAACGCCTCGATCTGCGATGCCGTTGAGACAAAAACGACGTCCGGCTTGAGGGCGACGATGGATTCCATATTTGGGTTCATCGTATCGCCTATCTTTGCTATGGACTTTGCGGCTTCGGGATAATTGCAGAATGTCGTCACGCCCACCAGGCGATCACCAGCACCGACGGCGAAAATATTCTCAGTTAGATTTGGAGCCAAACTGACAACGCGCGTGATCTTGACCGGCATAGTTACCGACCGTCCAAGATCGTCCGTTACCACGCGCATCGGCTCTTGCTCTGGCGGCAAATTTGCGATGTTGCCGTTCCAGACGCCGCCACAACCCATCGAAACGAGCGCCGTCAATACAACGATCAACTTTGCCTTTTTCCTTTTTACTTTTGACTTTAAAAACACAAACGCCTCATTTCCCCGCGTCGAAATTCATCGACCAGAAAAACAAGGCGTTATTACAAAACTCACCGTGTTTGCCTGCGATGTTTTGACGCGAAACATCTCTCATGGCTTGTTGCTATTGAGGCAGGCATCCTGACTTTAAGGATCTGATCCTTTCACAGTGACGCGATCGTGCGGGAATCTCACCCGCTTACCCTGATGCCGCATGACGGCACCTCAAAGCTTTCAATATCCAAAGACCAAACCTTATTGTCCGTCCGGACGCCCCCGAAGTCAAAGGGACTGGTTCTAAGGCTGTATCCGGCATCATAAGACTAAATTTGACAGGTAAACTGAATTTAACCAATATGGAACGTATGCTGAACTCAATTAAATATTCCCTTCCAGGCGATATGGAAGCGGCTTTTCAAGGCGAACTCGAAAGTTGGCGTGCGGACGGCAAGATCGATCGTATATGGGCAAAAGACGCGGGCGTCTGGACCGGCGATGACGAAGCGAAGTGGCTCGGCTGGCTCGATATTATTGACGAAGAACTAGGCAATCTCGACAAATATCGTGAGTATCAGACCGATATTTCGGCGGAAGGCTTTTCAGATGTGCTGCTGCTCGGCATGGGCGGCTCGTCACTCTGTCCTGAAGTCCTTGCTCTCACATTCAGGAAAGCGAATTTTCATATTCTCGATTCCACGGTTCCGGCGCAGGTTAAAGCTGTCGAGAATAAAATAAATCTCGAAAAAACTCTGTTCATCGTTGCCAGCAAGTCAGGTTCGACGCTTGAGCCGAATTGCTTCAAGCAATATTTTTTCGAGAAGGTCGCTGAAAAAGTCGGACGTGAAAATGCGGGGCAACAGTTCGTTGCTATCACCGATCCTGGCTCGAAAATGGAACAGGTCGCAAAGGGTGATGGTTTTCGGCATATATTTTACGGTAAGCCCGAGATCGGCGGGCGATTCTCTGCCCTGTCGGCGTTTGGTATGACAGCGGCGGCATCTATGGGACTCGAGGTTGAGCAACTGCTGCAAAATGTTAAAGAGATGGTTGAGGCTTGCAAAAATTCCGGCCCAAGTGAAAATCCCGGGGCCTTGCTCGGCACAATACTCGGCGTCTGTCACAAATCAGGCCGTGATAAGTTAACGATCTTTACTTCGCCTGAGATACACGACCTAGGAGCGTGGCTCGAACAATTGATCGCCGAATCTACCGGCAAGAACGGCGTGGCGATCATTCCTGTCGACCGTGAGCCTCTCCAACCGCCCGAAACTTACCGAAAAGACCGCATCTTCGCTTTTTTGAGCGTAAAACATGGCAGAAATTTTGATGCTGCTTTTAACACATTCACCGCCTTTGGACACCCGGCAGTGAGGATCGAACTTGAATCTATAGACAATCTCGGCCAGGAATTTTTTAGATGGGAATTTGCGACCGCTGTTGCCGGTTCGATAATGCAAATAAACCCGTTCAACCAACCCGATGTCGAAGCGGCCAAGATCGAGGCCCGTAAGATAACCGACGAATACGAAAAAACAGGTTCGCTTCCTGACGAATATCCGTTCTTTGAAGAAAATGGCATTTCTTTTTTTACAAGCGATGAATACGCAGCAACGCTAACCTCATCTGCCAACGAGATGTCGATAAAAAGTATTCTCGACGCTCATCTTGGAAATTTTACTGCTAACGATTATTTTGGTCTGCTCGCTTACGTTGAAATGAACGACAAAAATTGGAAACTGCTCGATGCGATTCGTGAAAGCGTTTTGAAACGCACGAATGTCGCAACGTGTCTCGGCTTTGGACCGCGTTTTCTGCATTCGACAGGACAAGCATATAAGGGCGGTGCAAACAACGGAGTATTTTTGCAGATCACATCGGACGACGCATTTGACCTCGCAGTTCCCGGTCAGAAATATACTTTCGGCGTTGTAAAAGCGGCGCAGGCACGCGGTGATTTTCAGGTCTTATTAGATCGCGGACGACGAGCTTTAAGAGTGCATCTACCGGCGGATGTTCGCGGCGGACTCACTAAGCTCGCCGAACTGATTTAATGGCCGCAGACGCAAAACTTTGAGTAGATGTGTTTGAATTTGCTGTTGATTGATGGTGGCGTTAAGTTTTCCGGCAAACACAGTCGCCGGTGCAATGGACGTTTCGATATGCGTCAAACGTTCCGCCGATATGATAGGCCGCGAAAGCGACAACTGGTAGTTTAAGGGAGCGTTGCCCTGATTCCAAACACGAGCGACAACTCCGCGTCCGATACCATCTTCGGTTGGTTTTAGCGACCACAATAGAACATCGGGATTAGAAATATTTACAAACGAAAAGTTATTCGCCGGATAAGGACGGCTCTGTGTGCCTGTGCCGGAGATCGTTGCTGTCACAAATGGATTTTGATGCTCTAAAGAAAATTTCATCGCGGCGGTCTGGTTGAAAGCGCCGTGCGTCTGCAAAGCAAATCGCTGAGTTAAGAGCGTATCGCCGCCTTGATTCAAAATCCCAAGCCCGGCACCGTCGATCTGCCCGCCGGCTAGCACGTTTATTTGCGGTGTCGCAGTATCGAGCGCGGCACTTGTACTCGCGCCGAGCTTCATGAAAAATGCGTCGGCGTTTGATATAGTTACGCCGAAATTATTTGCGGCACCGTCGCTGATGTCGGCAAAATGATTCATCGTCAGCCAATCGTAACGTGCATTTCGCGGACTGTAATGCCCGCCGTTTGCGAGAAGTTTGCCGCGTATCACGGCCCCAACTTCTTCATGCCAGACGTCGGGAGCATTGATGTCGAATGAATAGCTCCATGTATTCAGATTGCCAAAGTTTTGCGTGATGTCGTTCCTGATCTCAATTCGATTTAGATTGGCAAAGATCGTCAACCGAGTTGTATGCTGCAAAGGACTTGTCGAGTCGGCCCTAAGCGTCACGCTTACCGGGCCGGAACTTTCAACCGTTATCGTTCCACTGCGGTCGCCGCCTAGATCGTTCAACAGCTTTCCGTTGATCGCGCGCACTGTTTCACGGTTCCCGCGCGTTTTGTCGATCAAACTTGAAATAGCTCCGTCGTTTTCAAGCGTAATCCGGTAATAATTGTTCTCGATCATATTGCCGGTAATGCTCGGAGAATTGGGCCTTTCCTCTTGGACAGCGTCTCGGATTTCATAGACCTTGTATCCAACGGACGGAACGTTTTCGGCAAGAATCCTTAACGCATCAATGCCGTTGTTTCGCACGGCTTGTGACGGGACCACAAGCCCCGTGGAAATATCAACTATCTGGATCTGTCGATTCATTCGCATACGAAGATCGACATAATCCGTCCGCGTCCAACTTAGCGGATTAAAGACAAAAAAGCGCGGATAAGTTCCGGAACGCGAAACCTGATTGGCGAGCGCAGCGGTCGCGTCCCTAGACAAATTGTCCGCATAATCGGAAATTTCCTGTGCGATCTGGCGGCTCCAATTTGCCCGCGTCGTTTGAGAAATAGGCCCGTCCGCCGTCCAATCATGCTCGAAATAAAGCCCCAGATCGAGCATCGCTTTGTCGCGTGCGGCGATACGCGATGTCATAAAAGACGGATCATTTAAGGAAACGAGTGTCGCTATCGCTTCCGCTGTTCGGAGTTTTTCTGTACTGCGTTTTACCTTTGCCGAAACCTCGGCCAACGAGGCTATCAAAGCGTCCCATTCGTTGCCGTATGAGGCCGCAAATGTCTCAAGACCGGCGCCGTGATTCGTTTCAAAGTCCTGAAAAAAATCCTGTTGATTTGATACGATGATGCGCCGATTCGCGTTCGAGTTTTGCTCGGCGACGCCTACAAATTCGTCACTAATGTATTGCAGGCCATCCCAGCCACGGCCGAATGCACCTATCACCGGATACGGATATCGAGTCTGAAAACCGGCATTCGTTTCAGCAAAAGTTATGGACTGCATAGGATTAAAAACCTCTGCGTAGCCTCCAAAACTTTGATTGCCGGTAAAGATCGAATTCCACTTCATCAAAACCTTGCTGCCGTCGCGTCCACCTGCGTAGTATATTTCTCTGTCGCGGTTTTCCAGTTGCGGAACGCGCGTTGCACAATTGCAAACACCTTTCCAACTGTATTTCGCGCCGCTTCCTGCCCAGAGTGACGGAAGGCCGTATGGCAGTGTTTGATCTTCCATCGCAATTGCGATCGGGAAACGGATGTTCGCACGCCGCTCGATAAGTCCCGGATAATACATTCCGCGAAGCACGGCCTCGGCCGGTGCTCCGCCCTGCACCAGAACAAGTGCATTCAGCGGAACACTCATATGCCCGTCGCGAACGCGATTCAAAAAGCGGTCAAATTGCGCCGGTGTCCGATTGTGCTCATATTCCCACATCCACAGGCTGCCGTCGCAATTCCAACGCATCTGCGTGTCGGAGGTGTTGCCCTGAGTCGCATCCATTTTGTCGAGATAGTAATCGGTCATCGTCAGGAACGCCTGCCGATACGTTGCCCCGTCAGCCGTCCAGTAGTAATCGGTGTGATCGTCAGGCGCAATGTAAAACCGCCTCTGTGCCAATGTGTTGATCGACAAAAGGACAGAGAGGACAAATATAGCCGCAAAAGTCCGAGCGGCTCGCGCCAGCAGAAATGACATAAAAGAAGGAAAAGACTCTAATACAATGCCTGTTATATTAAACAGGAAAAAGCCTGTCTTTTCCAGCATTTATCAGATCATATTTTCAACAAAAAAAGGACCGGCTGAAAAATGAATCTCAACCGGCCTTTCCATGTTAAGTCCCAAAATCCGAGTTAGAACTTAAGCCGAAACTGAGCTGTAAAACTACGGCCTGTGCCGTCGATGCCCCAACTCGGATTTCGATAAAATTGATCGAAGATATTCTCAAACGCCAGGAAAAAGCTTGCTTTTTCGTTCACGGTAAATCCGCCGCGCACATTAGCCAACCCATAACCCGGTAAAAATGTGAACATCGGTGCGGTGGGAAAGCCCGGCCCGAGAACTCTCGTCAAAACCTGCGTGATATTTTCGCCCGTCGCACGCAGCGTGTAACCGGCGAGGGCACCGTTGCAGGTTCCGGCGGCGTTGAATGTCAGGCCGCGAACGCAAGCTCCGCGTTTGAAGAAGTTCTCGATCTGTACCCGCGAACGTGTCGCTCCGGTGCGTCGATCTGAAAGATCAAGGCTCGAAAAACGATCCTGACTTGCTGCAAGCGTCATGTAAGGCTCGATCCAAAACCGTGAGCGATAATAGCGAAGACTTACGAAACCGGTCGGCGGCGGTGTGCCACCTTCGATATTCGGCGGCAAGCCGGTAGCCTTGTCCTCAGCGCGGATGTATGTGAAGTTTCCTTTGAATATGAGATCGGTTCGCAATCTTGCTTCGGCCTCATATTCGACGCCCCAAATCTTTGCCGCAGTGAAGTTTGCACGCACAAGCACAGGTGAAGTAGAAGCGGCAACAAAAACAGCGCCGCCCGCAGCCTGACTTGTGATCAGCTGTCCGCCGATCGTTTGGCCCGGAACTACGGTTGGAAGGATCAATGCCTGCTTTGTGATCGCATCGACGATATCGAGCCGGAAAACCGTAAATTCAGTATCGAACCGCTTGTGGTTGTAGCGCAGGCTGAGATCGTAATTATTACTGAACTCGGATTTCTGTTTTGCAACCGGCAGGCCGGTCGTAACGGCGTTCGATCCGGCAGTCGTGCCGATCGTTCCGTTTGCCGCACCGGCCGTCAGGTAATCGACTTCAAATCCATCACCGGTCAATCCCAGTGTCCCAAGATCGGTCATGCTCGGATATCGGAAACCACGGCTGTAGTTGAACGCGATACGGAACTCGTCAGCAACACGAACTACCGCACCGATCCGGCCTGAGACGTTGGACGTGGTCAAGCTGTCGTCGCGCCATAACGGCTGACCGCTGACTAACGGTGAATCAGAGGCTTGCACCTTATAATCCATTCCGCTGTAACGTAGTGCTCCGGTAATGCGCAGGCGGTTGGGAATTGCATCCCATTGATCCTGGAAAAACACACCGCCGCTGTTAAATTTTGCTACATACGGAATTCGCGGACGCGAAATCGTGATCGCATTGCTCACGGGATTGTGAATGTATGCAGGTGAATTTAATTTTTCGTGATAGTAGTCGGCTCCGACGAGAAATGAATTATTTCGTCCGGTCTGCTTGGAGAGAAAAAAGCTGGCTCCGTATGTTGAAGTGCGCTCGTATTGATGCGTAATATCGCCAAACGGATTTCCCTGTCCGCCCTGATTGACGCATTCCTCGCGCTGGCTGTTGAACGAACCGGTAAATGACACGCTGTCAAAAAAGCCAAAGCCCTGTTTAACATACCTGACGTAGCCAAAATCAAGCATCAGATTTCGCAGGTCGGCGATCAGATTGCCGTCACCGCCAACCAACTGGTCGTGGCGTTTCCCATCATCCTGCTGGCCGCGATTGTAGTAAAAAACAAGCTGCTGATCGGAGCGCGGAGCATAATGCATTCGAAACGCTCCACCGTACTGTTGAAATCCAGTGTCTGGATTACGGTCGTAAAGAATGTTGGACGGCAAGCCGAGAAAACGAGTG
>JANMDA010000020.1:0-5094 GCA_031376085.1 Chloracidobacterium sp. | reverse complement strand
AGCACCATCTGATAAAGCATTTCCCGCAGTAGTTTTGTGTCGGTCCTTTTTATGGACTCCAATTGGGAAGAGCGGCGCGCAATGAATTCCGCCTTAGCCTGTTCGACCTCGACAAAATCCGTAAATTCCTGATCTTTTCTGATAATCTCAATCGCCTTGCTGGTGCCATTCGAAGTTGTCTTTGAATTTTTGGCGGTCGATTTTTGACGCGTTGCTGCTTTTGGCAAATCTATTCCTCCGTAACTAAACAGATAGATTAAGTATAAGCGAGACGTTTTGAATGTGCAAAAGATTGACTTGAAGCCTCAGGACAACATCAGATGTTTTCTGGGGAATATCCAGTTAGTGAAATGGTATAGTTTTAACGAGACTTGTAACGAATGCGAATAGTCAGATTTACCACTTTATTATTGTTAATACTTTTTTTGCCGGTGCTGGCCGCAGCGCAAAACCCGGCAAAATGGAGTCTAGCGTCAGATTCGAAACCTGCTCAATTAAAAAGTGGCGATAAGATAAAGATCACCTTAAAAGCCGAGATCGAGAGCGGTTGGCATCTCTACGCATTAGAGCAGCCCGAAGGCGGCCCGATAGCGACGACCATAAAGATCACCGAAGGAAAACCTTTTGCGATTGATGGCAAGATCGAGTCACCAAAGCCTATCGTAAGGCAGGATCCGTTGTTTACCGGTCTGGATGGCAAGTCGCTTGTGACAAAGTTTTTTGCAGACGGCGTAAGCTTTTCGATTCCGCTGAAAACAACGGCAGCCCCCACCTTAGACGAATTGTCTATTGACGTTCGTTTCCAACTTTGTAACGATACGTTTTGCCTGCCGCCAAAAACAGTTCGCGTGTCGTTCGCCCGTTCAGAAGATGTTAAGAAAACTCCTTCGATAAGTCTCGACGATCAACCGACTTCAACGCCTGTCATAAATGCTCCACAGCCGACCGATCTATGGTCATTCATTTGGCTGGCGATCACATTTGGAGCGATCTCGCTGCTGACGCCGTGCGTTTTTCCGATGATCCCGATCACGGTTTCATATTTTATGAAGCACGCGGTGGGTGGCCGCGCAAAAACGATCAAACTCGCAACGGTTTATTCGGCCGGCATAATCGCGACGTTTTCACTGCTCGGAATGCTACTTGCCGTTGTTTTCGGAGCGGCGGGCATAAATCTGTTTGCGGCAAATCCATGGGTCAACCTCGCTATCGGAGCGGTCTTTCTGTTTTTCGCATTTAATTTATTCGGCTACTACGAGATATCGATCCCCGCCTCGCTTTTGACAAAGCTCGATAAGATAACGCGGACGAAGGAAGGAAAAGGAAGTGCCTATTTGGGTGCGCTGCTGATGGGATTGACGTTTACGCTTACTTCATTTACATGCACGTCGCCTTTTATTGGGACACTGCTTGTATCGACCGCACAGGGCGATTGGAAAATGCCGCTGCTCGGAATGCTGGCGTTTTCCACGGTCTTTGCGTTGCCGTTTTTTGTTCTCGCAACTGTTCCGCGACTACTTTCGTCGCTCCCGCGGTCGGGCGGCTGGCTAAATTCCGTCAAGGTCGTGATGGGTTTTCTCGAGATTGCTGCGGCGATGAAATTTCTTTCAAACGTCGATCTCGTCTGGGGTGCGGGCATGAACGCGAGCGGCGTCTTAAATTACGGAAAGATATTCACACGCGAGCTCGTCCTGATAATTTGGGTGATTATTGGCTTGGGAATTTGTGCATACATTTTGGGCTTGTTTAAATTCAAACATGATTCTCCGATCAAAAAAATCACGCCGCTTCGAATTTTGTTCGCAGCATTCTTCTTTGGCTTGTGCATTTATCTGACGACTGGTGTTCTTGGCAGAAAACTTGGCGAGCTTGAATCGTTTCTGCCGCCCAAGAACAAAGATTCTGCGTTCAACGTCCTCGGCAATCGTAACGAAGAACTGCAATGGATGACGAATAACTACGAGGCCGCATTGCAGCGTGCGAAGGTTGAGAACAAGCTTGTGTTCGTTGACTTCACTGGTTATACCTGTACAAACTGCCGCTGGATGGAAGCAAATATGTTCACCCGGCCAGAAGTGAAAGCCGAGATGGAAAAGTTTGTTCTCGTCAGCCTCTACACCGACGGCGAAGGCGAGATTTACGAGCGTCAGCAACAGATGGAACAGGATAGATTGGGAACAGTCGCTTTGCCGTATTATGCCGTTTTCGACGGGAACGATCAGCTAGTCGCAGGATTTCCGGGATTGACCCGCAACATGCAGGAGTTCGTTGACTTTTTAAAGAAAGCGCAAGAAAATAAGTGATCATCAGTAAAATGAGACTCAATTTTATCGCTCTGGCTGCTTTTACTGCATTGCTTTTGCTGGCTGCTTCGGTGTCTGCCCAGCTTGGAATACAGGCCGTTGACGTTATGGGTGACAGCATCTCCAAAGGATTCAATGCCGGCAGTGCGTTCCCGTGTTCCAACGGCGATCAGGAAACATATAACTGGATGACGAGCGACACTCACGGCTCGTCATTTTGCACTTCGGGCAGCGAAAATGTTTTTAGCATTTTCGAGCAGATGGAATGCGATGCCGGAATGAACCTGATCGCTCCACTGCCGAATCATGCGGCCTCAGGTGCGACAATGGTCGGCAACTTTGTTTCCCAGGCGGTAAATGTTCGCTCGTATCTTTCTGCACAGCCGGCAACCAGATTGGCGGTTGTATTCATGGGCCACAACGATAGTTGTTCCGGCACGCTCACGAAGACGAATGCTTCGTGCTCAAGCAGTGATCTCGATCCAAATAATTACTGCAAAACTACACCAGATGCATTCGAACGCGAGTTGAGAAAAGGCCTTGATACGCTGATGTCAATCGGCGATACTCGGGTCGGCGTTATTTCTCCGATCCGCGTTTCGCAGCTTTGTAATTTTGGCAGCAAATCGAATTGTCAGGCTTTCGGCACTTGTCAGTTTCTCTGGGGAACGGTAAATATCTGCGGCTCATTGACCCGCGACTGTTCGGCGACCAGGATCACCGATACATACACGGCGATGAAGTCGTATCACGACATAATAAAAAGAGTTACGGAAGAATATGCCGTGATTCGTGACGGCGGACGCTCACCGGTTGTGATGGTCGGGGGCCAAATTGTCGGCGGCGGAGTAAAGGCTTTTGGGACCGTAATTGCTTACAGTGATGCTCCGTGGTTCTATCGTTTCAGCTCGGCGCAGATTTCATGCTGCGATTGTTTTCATCCGTCGGGATTGGGACAGGACACGCTTGCAAAACTGCTCAAGAACGGCCTTTCCTGTACTCGGCTTAATCCGTGCTGTAAGGACACTGGTGATGCGTTGCAGGACGGAAAATGCGCGACGCTCAATTACAAACAAACCTACTACAACGGCTTATTCTGAGGCTAGAAAATCTGTTACAATTGCATCGAAAATCTTTGATGCAATGAGTCAATTCTATGTTAAAAGTGGAAAAATTGATCGACGGGTTAACTTCGATAAATGACGAAGAATTTACATGTGACAATGTTTACCAATTTCTCGGTGACAATCCGGTCGATGTCGATTCGATAACGAGATACTTTCATTGGAATCCCGATTTTTACACTCGCAATTTGATCTTCAAAAATGAACGGTTTGAAATGATGGCCATCTGCTGGGAAAGCGGCCATCTTTCGCGGGTTCACAATCATGCCGAGCAGAAATGCTGGATGACGGTGCCGGTTGGCCGTCTTCGCGGGCAGAATTTCGCTGTTGACGAGATCGACGAATCTCGCGGATTCTGCAAACTCATCGAAACCGATTCATTTGAATTGGCCGATTGCCTCGCGGCCAAGGTCGAACTCGAGGAGCCGATCCACCAGATACTCAACCTTGCCGAATACGGCCAGCGAGCCGTCAGCTTGCACATCTATTCCAAACCTTTCGAAAGCTGCCTATCCTATTGCCGCGACACCGATACTTTCAAAGAAGTCCAGCTTTGCTATACAAGCATCAACGGCAAACTTCTGTGAAGTTCGAGGTTCGTTATTAATTTTTCAAATAGCTATTTGCGTTTCCAACGCACACCATCTTTTGTGTCTTCGAGAATGATGCCTTTTTCGGCAAGAAGATCGCGTATCTCATCCGACCGCGCAAAGTCGCGATTGTGTCGGGCATCCTGACGCTCGGTTATCAATGCTTCGATCTCGTCGTCGAGCGGGGTATCTTCTTCAGGGCCAAAGATGCCCAAGACTGAGTCAAATTTGCTTATAGCAGCAAGAACCGCGATCCGGTCATCGACCGACAGCCTGCAAGTTGTCGTCTGGATATTGATGTGACGCACCATGTCGTGGATTGCGCCGAGAGCGGCTGCGGTGTTGAAATCGTCATCCATCGCTGATTCAAAACCCGCTAAAGCCTCATTTACTGTGTCCGAGAGTTTCGCTAGTGTCCCGTCGGTCGCGGTAGGATATCCGCCATCGGTTACGGCGTCACGGAAGTTCCTAAGTCTTGAGACTGTCGATTCGGCTCCTTGCAAACCGTCGAATGTGAAATTCAACTGTTTACGATAGGGAACTGACAGCAGCAAATATCTCATCGCGAGCGGAGAATAGCCTTGCTCCGCGAGATCGCGATATGTAAAGAAATTGCCTTTTGATTTAGACATTGTGACGTCGTCGATCTTTAGGAATTCGCTGTGGATCCAGTATTTTGCGAACAGCTTTCCGGTCGAGCCTTCGGACTGGGCGATCTCGTTTTCGTGATGCGGGAATTGAAGGTCCATTCCGCCGGCGTGCAGGTCGAACGTTTCCCCGAGATACTTCATTGCCATCGCAGAGCACTCGATATGCCAGCCGGGCCGGCCGCGTCCGAATGGAGCGTCCCAGCCGGGTTGATCTTCGGGGCCGACGAGTTTCCACAGTGCAAAATCGCGGGCGTCTTCCTTGTCGTATTTGTCAGTGTCGATCCGGTCGCTGCCGCCCTCTCGATTGCCGGAAAAACTGATCTTCGACAGCTTGCCGTATTCGGGAAACGCCTTAATACGATAATAGATCGAGCCGTCGGATTCGTAAGCGTGGCCGTTTTCGAGCAGTTTCGCGATGATGTCGATC
>JANMDA010000416.1:0-3767 GCA_031376085.1 Chloracidobacterium sp. | reverse complement strand
GCGAATTCCGGCCCGACCAGCCGGAATTCTGAGGAACTATTATTTATCGGCGGCGGACTTCTACTACTTCTACTACTTCTCTAAGATGCAATTTTCATTGTTTGAAAGTGACGAGACGCTTGGGTTGAATTGGCCTAGTGGTGGAAATCCGTTCCAACAAGGAAGCGGCGGAATCGGTCAGCCTGCGACGGGCACGATTTATACCGATCCAACAAACCCACATGGCAATACACCGAGAGATCAGACACCTGTTGAAAAGTGGGGCTGGTTGGTAGGTGCCGGAGTGCTTTTCATTCTTTTGCTCAAACGATGAGAGGGATTTATGAAATTTTCAATTTTCGAAGAAGAAGATGATTTGTTGGGCAACGTGGTTCTTGGGTCGCGGCATTGGATGTTTTGCGGCGACGGAGATGCTTACTATTGTGAGGGGACGGGTATGGGTCCTGATGGCAATCCGCTGCCGGGAACGCATTGCGAAAGGTATCCGAGCTACGACGGTTATTGCGGCGGCGGCACTTACTTTCTAACAATTCCTCAACAGTGCCAACCAGGGCAATGCCACACTACCGAACCTCTTCTGTGCTGTTGTAACGACGAGGGCGGCCACGGCGGTTAATGTAATGTTTATTGGGATGTGTGTCCGCCTTGCCCAACGGGGACGGCGCCGATGCGCGGCAATGTCCGCCCAAGTATCAGACGATCACTTTTCGAAAACGGCGACACGTTGGGCCGGATGCCGATAGACCCCGAAGAAACTGGCGGAGTGATTGTCAGCGGGCAGTTTTATCCGACGCAGGGCTGGGTAAATCCGACATCGCCTATCATCAACGGCGGCAATCTCGCGGCGGCAACTGTTCCCGCTAACACCTCCGACACCGCTCCGACTGCTCAAACGCCGATTGAAAAATGGGGATGGCTTGTCGGGGCGGGAGTCGTGCTCTTGCTAGTAGCAAGGCGTTAAGAGGCCGGGAAAGCGGTAAATTATGGTGATGCCCCGGTACACGCCGCTGGACACGCCACTTTACAGGCATTCGATTGCCACGAGTACAACATTATGGAACCAGTATCAGAGGAAGAAGAAGCCGTAACCAAGTCACGTAAAGCCCGTTCGCCACGAGGTGAACGCCGGGTGTTTTTATACCAGAACCGCGACGGCGAAAAAAGGGACTGTGGATCATTCAAGGAATCAACGTTTGGTACACCCCTGGAGCGCGGTGTTGCTGCTTTTGCAAGGGATATGTTTGGGCCGGGCAACTATGAGGGCCGGGTCCATAAACCGAACGGACAGTTCGATAGATTTTTTGACTTTTCAATCGCGGCATCTGAACCGGAACGAGAACGGATCATCGACATTGAGCCGGAGGAATACGACGACGACGAACCCGAGGTGCTTTCTGTGCCGGATAATCATGGGCAGATGACCACCGTCGAGGTCGAAAACCTTTTGCTCAAAGAACGCCTAAACCGCTTGGAAACTGAAACATCGCGGCAGAAAAACGGAACCCAGAGCGAAATGCAAACGCTCATTTCGGCCTTAGAGGAATCCAGACGGGAGCAGCGCGAGTTGATGATGCTGATGATTACCCAAGCCCAAAAACCTCAACAAGATGCCACCGCTCAAGCGATGAACATTCTCGAAAAGAGTTTTGGATTCGTTACGAAAGCAAGGGCGATCAGTGAAGAGATAGCCCCGCAGCAGGAAACCGGATCGAGTGAATCATTCATGGGCGGAGCGGCCCGTCTGATAGACTCCGTCGGGAAAAATGCCGGGACCTTCGCACCGCTGATTATGGGAATGTTTGGCGGGTCGAACCGTCCGGCAGCCGCACCCAAGCCGCCCGTGAATTCTTCGATTGAACAGCCTACAACAAACGGAAACGGCAACGCCGGCGAGCTTGCGGATCTCGCCAAAACGATCCAGAAGAAAAACGCTGTAAAAGACACTGAAAAGGAAGAAACTAAAAAATGAACGACGCAATTTTAAACGAATCCATTATAGAGGAATCGGAGCCGATAACGCCGGAGGAATTGATTGCACACCTTGTGCAGGATGTTATTAGCGACAATTCGCCGGATCAGATGGCCGATGAGTTTGTTGACGAGTTTATTTTGACAGATCGACCCGAAACCGGACAGATCCTTTCGTTGCTCGAAACACCGTCCGAGAGCCTGGTCGAATTGTTAAAGGGTATGGTGGTTCAAAGCCATCAAGCGTCGATCGACGCACTCGATACTCGCGGCGTGAATTTTTTAGAAGAATTGAAATTGGCAGTTAAGGAGCGAATGACACAGTTGGCAAGCGACGCAGCATAGCTATTTTGATTGTGCCGCTGTTGTGCCGAATCTGAATTAACAAAAGCAGGGATAAGTAAGTCCTATAAAGAAAAAGCCCTCTTCCGGCAAAGGATGAGGGCGATTTCTAAATCAATGACGAGCGACCGTCATTTGTGAAAACTGTATCACAAACCGCGCGCACCGTCTAGTAAAAAGGCGGTGCGTTTTTGTTTTGATATACGCCGCAGCCGCCAAATGAGGAAAAAGGAATGAAGCTAATACCAAACAAACACCAACTTCAATATCTGTCGGCAGAAGACCAGGCATATTGGAAAGGATATTTTCAGGGACTTGTAGATGCCGCCGTTCGAGCCGAGCGGAGGATAGCCGCACCTGAACCTTTGAGTTTTGGAGAGATAGCAGCCATGCCGAAAGGTGAGCAGCGGGACGCAGAAATTAAAAGGCTTTTCCAGAGCAAGCGAGCGATAGCCATTGCAGTGGACGAAACAGGGAGAACAAATTATGCCGCTTAACGAATTCCTACGCCGTTTTCGCGGAGTTAAGAAAAATTCAAGTGGCCATATAGCCATATGCCCGGTCCACGAAGACAAGACACCGAGCCTGTCGATCACCATAGGAAAAAGCGGTAATGTTCTTTTGCACTGTCACGCCGGGTGCGAGATCGACCGTATCTTAGATGCGGTCGGCCTAACAACGAAAGATCTCTATCCGGCGGCGGCCGGCCGCAGAATAAAAACCTACGATTATCGAGACGAGAACGGCGTTCTGTTGTATCAGGCCGTCAGAAGCGAGCCAAAGAGATTTTACCAACGGCGGCCAGATGGCGACGGCTGGGCGAATAATCTAAACGGTACGCGCCGTGTTTTGTATCGACTGCCCGAACTGTTACAGGCAGATCGCAGCTTTCCCGTTTTTATTGTCGAAGGCGAAAAGGACGTTGACCGTCTGCGAGAGATCGGAGTAACCGCGACCTGTAACCCACAGGGGGCGGGAAAATGGAAAGGCGAATATGGCAAATTCTTAACCGGTTTGAAATGCGTGATCTTACCGGACAACGACGATCCCGGCGAACAACACGCGGCGACCGTCGCAAAGAGTTTGCTGCCACACGCCGAGAGCGTCAATATTCTGCGTTTGCCGGACTTGCCGGACAAGGGTGACGTGTCGGACTGGATAGCCAGAGGAAACACATCAGAAGATCTCTACGCTTTGTTTTCCGGTGCCGAGACTATCAACGATAGAGACGAAGCGGATAACCCGACCCGTGAGACAAAAACAAACCAGCGGCAAAATTCGGGGGCAAAAGCACCATCACAAGCGGCCGTGCTAATGAGGCTCGCCGAGCCGGTCGAATTGTTTCATACGCCGGACGGCGAGGGTTTTGCCACGATCGCGGTGAACTCTCACAAGGAAACATATGCTTTACGATCCGGGGATTTTCGCAAATGGCTTTCGTTCCAATATTGGAACGA
>JANMDA010000409.1:0-2924 GCA_031376085.1 Chloracidobacterium sp. | reverse complement strand
CATCGACCATTTTTAGCAGTCGGTCGATGTCCGAAAATAACAAGTCCCAGCGTTTATACGCCGCGACGCGACGGGCAAAGCCGATAGTCAGAACATCGGGCGAGAATAGGTTTTTTGTATTTTCGTGTTCGTTGATCGTGTCGCGGGTGCCGGTGTCTTTCGAACGTGTCCGCTCACGAATAAATGCGATCAGAAGATTTTTTAGCATCCGATGACTGTTCCAAATGTCGGAATCGGACAGCGAATTAACTGCCGTTGCCCATGCATCACCGTTACGGACGATCTCGTGCCAATTCGCTCCGATCTGCCGCTCATAGAGCGTCTGAAACGCCGGAGCGACCCACGTTGGAGCATGAACGCCATTTGTTACCGAAGTGATAGGAACTGCATTCGCTTCGGCAAGATCGGGAAACATCTTGAGCCACAAATTGCGCGAAACTTCGCCGTGTTTTGCACTGACACCATTGGCAGAACGAGCCATTCGGATCGCGAGCGGCGTCATTCCAAAAAATTCTGCATTGTCGGTAATATCGGCTCGGCCGAGAGCAAGAAATGCGTCCGTAGTTAACTTTAACGATGCAATATATTCATCACTAAAACACTCGCTCAGCAGCTTTGGCATGAACACATCATTGCCCGCGGCGACCGGCGTGTGTGTCGTGAAGACGCATTTTTGTCGGACGGCTGCAGCTGCGTCGGCAACCGCGGCCTCGGGAAATAATGTGAGATATTCGCGGGCAAGTTCAAGTGTCAAAAACGCCGAGTGGCCTTCGTTAAGATGAAAAACGGACGGATCGACTCCCAATTTTCGCAACAGCCTCACGCCGCCGATCCCCAGCACCTTTTCCTGGACGATCCGCGTTTCTGTGTCGCCGCCGTAAAGATGTCCCGTGATCAGCCGGTCAACATCGCCGTTCTCCGGCACATTCGTATCAAGCAAATAAAGCGAAATGCGGCCCACGCGGGCAAGCCACGCCTGAGCGACGACCTCTCGGCCACGAATATGGACAGCGACGGTCATGCGGCTGCCATCAGATTCATAAACCGGTGTCAGGGCAAGTTCAGATCCAAAAACGTCGTTGTAGGATTCTTCCTGCCAGCCGTCGTGTCGAATCTGCTGCCGAAAATATCCATAACGATACAGCAGGCCGACAGCCTTCAACGGAAGGTTGAGATCGCTTGCCGATTTGAGATGATCGCCTGCGAGAATGCCGAGGCCGCCGGAATAATTCGGCAGCGAATTGTGAACGCCATACTCAGCGCAGAAATAGGCTATCGAGTCAGTGGTCGGTGGTCGGTGGTCAGTGGTCAGATAAGCTGTCAGACGTTGAGTAAATAATTGAACACGATTTACATAGTCACCATCGGCGGCTTTTTGCCACAGACGCAGTTCACTAACTCGTTTTAACAAAAGCCGCGGATTCTGCTCGCATTTTTCCCACAAAGCTGGATCGAGTTCGCGAAATAGAGCGATGCCTTCCGGCTGCCATGACCAGTAGAAGTTGGACGAGATCTCTTCGAGCGGTTTTAGCTGTGCGGGCAGCTCGCGTCTGAGTTCAAAGTCTGATCTGAAATTCGTTTCCGTCTGAGGGCTTACTGCTTGAGTTGTGATATCGGTCGAGGCCTCCGTCATAATACGCCAAAATTAAATTTAAAGGGTGACAAACGAATATATAACGAATGGCGGTGAAGTATCAAATTTCTACTTCTTCTTTGCGTTCTCTGTGGCTTTGCGGGAGAAAATTTCACGCAAGGCCGCAGAGAACGCAAAAGAAATCAAAGGATCGATTCATTCACATTCTTGATTTAGTTCTATATAATCAAAAATTCCCGGAGACGAAGAAACCAATGAAACTAGATATTATCCCTGTCAAATGGACCGACGAAGGCGTGGCGATGCTCGATCAGCGGCTGCTGCCGACCGAAGAGAAATGGATGATGCTGCGTGATCACAACGCTGTCGCGGACGGCATTCGCGATATGGTCGTTCGCGGGGCTCCGGCGATAGGCGTTTCGGCGGCGTACGGGGTGGCTCTCGGGGCAAAGAATTTTGTCGGCACAAATGTGGACGATCTCGCGGACGAACTCGAATTCATCAGCGACATTCTTGGCAAGACGCGGCCAACGGCGGTCAATCTCTTTTGGGCACTCGACCGCATGAACCGCACATTCCAAAAAGCCAAAACGGAAGGGAAGTCGGTCAGCGAGATCAAGGAGATATTGAAAACCGACGCAAAAGCTATCCACGACGAAGACATCGAAGCCCAGCGGTTGATCGCCCAATTCGGCGGCGAATTGTTAGCTGACAATTCGACAGTCCTGACGCATTGCAACGCCGGGGCGCTTGCAACCGGCGGCGTTTGGGGCACGGCCTTGGGCGTCATTCGCGGAGCAGTTAATGCCGGTAAACACATTGCCGTGATCGCCGACGAAACGCGGCCATACCTCCAAGGCGCGCGCCTCACCGCCTGGGAACTGATGCAGGATGACATTCCCGTTACGCTCATCACCGACAACATGAGCGGCCACATCATGAAAAAAGGCGATGTGCAAGCCGTCGTCGTCGGCAGCGACCGCATCGCTGCCAACGGTGATGTTGCCAACAAGATCGGCACCTACATGGTCGCCGTCCTCGCCAAACGCCACAACATCCCCTTCTACGTCGCCGCCCCGCTCTCGACCGTCGATCTCAACACCCCAACCGGCGAAGAGATCCCCATCGAGATCCGCGACCGCGTCGAAGTCACTCACGTCAAAGACCACCAACTAGCCCCCGAAGGCGTCGGCATCACCAACTACGCCTTCGACGTTACGCCGAACGATCTCGTCACAGCGATAATCACCGAAAAAGGCGTCGCAAGAGCACCTTATACAGAAAGTCTGAAGAAACAGTTTGAGTCAGAACCGCCTGCGTAAGCGGGCGG
>JANMDA010000403.1:0-3653 GCA_031376085.1 Chloracidobacterium sp. | reverse complement strand
AGGTTCTCTTTGACTTTCGCCTGGCCTATATATTCGGACAGTTGAGCAGGCCGAAGCGTCGCCTCGAATTTAGTCTCATCGGGCGAGAGTTCTTCGTCTCTTATATTGATAGCCGCTGCGTTAGTCACAATGTCACTTTTGATTTTGTTTATATCTCGCGAGAATGTCTTTGCATTTTTGCAGAAAAGTTTTGTTGTCGAGAAACGTACCTTCTTCGACCGCAACCCTCATTGCCCTCTCGGCAACGGGGCGGCTATAACCGAGATTGGATAAATCGTTAACGACTTTTTCCCAAGCCTGATATGCCTCGTAGCCCTCCGGGTCTCGGGTTTCTAGAAAGGTTTCGTAAGTTCGACGAGCATCTGCTTCATTCGCCGCATAGAGGTCTAAAATTATTTTAAAGTCAATCTCGGTGCCAATTGGAGCGTAGAAGAGCCGATCTATAATTGCATCTCTGGCATTTTGAGTAGAGGCTTTCTTCAGCCTTAATAAATCTTTTCTGATTTCAAACGATGGAAGTAGATACTTCGAAACAGAATCTTTGTCTATATCGTAGCTGTAAATCTTATAATTGAATATTGATTCACTGGATGATAGCTGTTTATTATGCTTATCCGAATTGATAATAATTTGTCCCTGCTCCCTCGGCCGGTCTTCCAGTCTTGTCTTGCCCTGCGATGGCTCAGTGAGAAGCACCGCCTCTTTAGCGATCACACGAACTTCTGAATTAATGGGAAATTCGCTTTCCAACTTGGACGAAGTTACGCCCGATAACGAACAATCGGCCATAAGGTCATACTGGAAAACCTCGAATTCCCTGCCAGGTTTTGGTAAATAAACGGATTCTTTGACCTTTATGATTAAGCCTGCGACTCGTGTTGGTTGTTTCTCAGTTTTACGGAGAAATGTCGAGCTAATAGCCGCAACCGACTTATTGTCCTTTTTCTCATCAAAAACGATGTCTTTTGTATAACCGATAACGATACCAATGAAGACAAACTCATCGTCGTCAAACTTAGAGATTGACCTGCTCGAAATCATACAGCCGAGCGCTAGTTGAATCGATAACAAAAGAATCGCTGTAAAAAAAATCAAAGATTTCATCTAGTTTTTGAATCCCAATCAGAATAATAGTCCCTTATTGTATAAAGCCAAAATATCCATTGAGAAAGCGACGATGCAATGCAGGACAAGGCCGATCCAGATCGTGCCGTTCTTTAAACTCAACCAGCCAAGAAAAATGCCCGCGAAAACGGCAGCAAAAGTCTCGGCCATCGGCTTTTGGAAATGGATCATGGTGTAGGGAATGGTCATTGCGAAAATCGAATAAAGGCCGAGCGTTGGTTTGAAACTATGAAGTAGAAACCCGCGAAAAAAGAATTCGAGGCCGAAGAACTGAAAGAAATAGACGAGTTCCCAGATAAGGAGTGTTGTGCTCAGATACGGAGCACCGTTGTAAACCTTGAGGAATGGATATTTCGCCGAAAAGCCCGCTGTAAGCGACATTAGATAAATGAGCGGCAGCATTATGACGACACATTTGAGAAGCAGCGTTACAAATCCTTTTTCGATAGTGAACGCGAGGCCAATCTCGCTCAGTTTTCGTTTTTGCACGAATTTTATGAACAATGCCGGCACGACAAAATAGAATGTTACCGATACAAAAACCCACCAGATAAGGCCGTAGAGATTATTGTTGGTTGGGTGAGCGGCCTCGACGCCGATGTCGGCAAACCGGGTGTTGGTAAGTATGGCCGCCAGATAGTCCGGATTTTTGAAATAGGAAATGCATGTCAGTCCGACGGCTGCGTAAACGAACGCAAAAACCGTTCGGCGTTCGAGTGTCGCAAGATCGTCGCGAATTTGTCGTGCTAAGTCGAGCATTAACCTCGCTACTTGGTACAGTATTTTAACGAGTCATCTGTGAATACTAGTTCTTTATAACCACGTTTTATCGCACTTTCTCCCTTATCTTCGGACGCAGGAATTTGTTTTTGAACAATCTCAATCGGGAAGTTGTTGTCTGTTAGAGGAGGCGTGAATATCGTTTCCGTGTAAATTTGTAACTTGTCACCTTCAACTTTATAAAAGACTTTTCCAATCGTTTCATGATCGACAAAATAATCCGTCTTTCGGGAAGGGCCATTACACATATTTCCATCGCTTGAGATTGAAAGCCCCTTATAATTCCTGCCTCTAATCTCTCTTTTGAAGTAAACAGTATGTTGACCAACCGAAATTTGACGGATGTCGTAAAGTGGGCCCCGATTATCACCCCACCCATCGTTACAATGACTTTGTTGCATCAAAAATAGTATGGCCAGGAAAAATAAATGTTTGTATACCATGCTATTTTGCCAACACCTGTAATGCTCGGCGGAGGAGTTTTTGAACTGAGATCTCGGTTCCTTCCTGAGCCGTTTGATTCAGAGCCTTTTCGGCGGCGTTTCGCTGGTAGCCTAGATTGATCAACGCTGACAATGCATCTTCGAATACAGCATCAGTCGGCACTGCCTTTTGCGATGCAGCGTCGAGTGCCGAGCCGCCGGACACTGCTCCAACCTTATCGCGAAGCTCAATGACGAGCCGCTCGGCCGTTTTTCGTCCAACGCCGGGAATCGATGTTAATCGTGCAAGATCGTTGCTGCGGATCGCAGTTATTATCTCGTCCGCGCTCATTCCGGAGAGCATCGTAATGCCTGATTTTGCGCCGATGCCCTGGACAGATATCAATTGCAGGTAAAGCTCACGTTCACGCAAGGTCTTGAAGCCAAAAAGCTGGATCGCATCTTCGCGGACGTTTGTGTAGATCCGCAAATTGACGTCCGAACCGACTTCGCCAAGCTCGTAAAAAGTCGAGAGCGGTATCGACACTTCGTAGCCGACACCGCCGACATCGATGATGGCGGTATTGGTATGTTTTTCGAGAAGTTTGCCGGATAGGTAAGCGATCATTGTTTCACAGTTGAAACAAGATTGTAATTCAAATTACTTAGCAGAGCAAAGCCCATAACCGGCAATTTGTAATTTCAAATCTAAAATTTGAAATCCTAATCTCTGTCTTGCACGGGTTTTTGCAATCTGTTTTAGTTAATACAAATGAAGTCTGAAAAGGTCTCAGAGTTGACCACCAATCGATTGAGCGTATATCTGCGTTGTCTGAACGACCTCGCCGCAAAAGGTGCGAAAACGGTATCGTCAAAGGCATTAGCTGACCGATTTCATCTCAATTCGGCACAGATCCGCAAAGACCTCGCATATTTTGGCGAATTCGGTGTTCGCGGTGTTGGGTATAAGGTCGAGGCTCTTCGGGATCATCTAATACATATTCTAGGGCTCGATAAGGAACATCGTGTCTGCATCATCGGTGCGGGACGGTTGGGAACGGCACTCACGGATTATTATGGCTTTCGCAAGGCAAATTTTACTGTCTCGGCTCTTTTTGACAGCGACGCGAAAAAGATTGGAAAAAAAGTTGGCAATGTTGAGATTCTGGACATCAAAAATTTTGCGGCGGTCGTCAAAAGGAGAATGATACTGCCACTGCCAACAACCCGCCTTTTGCAATAGATGATATCAGTCTTACAGGCAAAACATATATTCCCGCATCAATTCATACAGCTATTGATACAGCATACGGATTTGCCCAAAAG
>JANMDA010000396.1:0-2330 GCA_031376085.1 Chloracidobacterium sp. | reverse complement strand
GACCAATGCAAAGTAAATTCAAGAAAACATGTGGACTTGTTTTGAGGCAATCTTACTCTTAGATTTCGTCTTCAAATGTTTCTAAGCCATATATCCGAGTATATTTGACCGGACCAACTATAGAAAATTCATAAGTTGGCAAAGCTTTGCTAATAAAACGCAAAAGTCCGCTCGCTGGCTTGTACGCGAGAAACACCATGTATTCGTCGTCCTCAAACCAACCTTTTTCATTTATCGTCCATGCGTTCTTAAAATCTAACTTATTAATTATAGCGGTAGTGGAGTTAGATGGAAGGTCATCGCCGCCTATGTGCAGAAAACCATACGGTAAATGCTTGTCGAACTCAACAATCTTGTCGCCTTGTAACTGAGCCAAGCAAGTGACGCCTGTGCAATGCATCTCCTTGCCTTTTAGATAGGGCAGGTCTGGCCCTCCAATAAAACCGATGGGTGGATTATCTAAATCCGCGCCGTCCGCTTCTAATCTCTTCAACATTTCAGGTAGACGTTCCATGTAGTAATAGCAAATATATTTTTTTCGATGTTGATGTCAAATGATACCAAAACATGAAAACGGTGTCATCTATGAAGTTACCCCATGATGTCAAGCGCACTTTACCTGCACACGTTTTAATGGTGTGAACTAGGTTTGCTTGACTGGTTCTGACAATAGAACAAACCTGCCTCCTTTTGTTATTTGGTTAAAGTTCTTTCAATATCGCTCACGCCGTTTTAGGCGAAGCCATCATCTATTCGTGCAAGGTAAGCCTTGCTACATGAAACCGGATCGGCTCATTATCGACTTCTCGAAAATGGCTGGCCGTGCCATCAGGCCTTCAGAGACTGAAAGGTTACCCTGTTCACCTCTCCTGACCCCTCGCACAGACCAACTTCGCCCCGCCGGGTGAATTCCTCATAGCTGATGCCGTCACGAAGCATGACGTAGCAGTTAATGAGGAGCTTTCTGGCCGCTGCAACTTTTGCTTTTGGGCGGCCTCTCCGACGGCTAACCTCAGAATAGAACTGTCTGATCCTCTTATCACGGCAAGCTTGAGCAGCCTGGCCGAGCAGGTGCCGCACGAGCCGTGAACCGTGTTTGCTGATCGATCCGATCCTTCTCTTCTCGCCGGAGCTTTTCTCCAGCGGATCGAGTCCGACAAATGCCACCACTTCCTCCTTTCGGCGAAACCGGCGAACATCTCCGAGAGTGTGAAACAGTGCAAGAGCGTTGATCAGCCCGACGCCCGGATGTGTGAGCAGCCGCTTTACCTGTTCCTCTTTATCCACCTCTTCTTCGAGCCTTGCTTCGAGGACCTTTATTTGTCTCGTAAGTTCGTCCGCAAGAAGAAGCCGCGAGTTGACCAAAAGCTTTTCCGTTTCGGTCACGACAGCTTCGAGCAATCTCTTTCTTGCCTTTACCGCAGGCAGTCGAAACCTCGCAAGTCCTTTTGAACGGGCGAACGCCTGTAGCTGGTTAATGACCGACGTTCGCTTTTGTACCAACGACTGCCGGTAATGCAGCAGATCGAGTATCTCCCTGCTCCGCTCGCTCCTCGGTGTGATCGCAGGAAATGCCCCGCGCATCAACAGATCAAGGATCGTCTCCGCATCCCGAAAGTCGTTCTTATGACGCGATAGTGCCGCCCGTCTGATCATTCTCGGATCACCGATCTTCAGCTTCATTCCGTTGTCAAAGAGCAACTTCTCAAACCACCACAGACTCCCTGTGGCTTCCGTCCCGATAACCGCGTCCTCTCCTTTACTAAGGTAGAACGCCTTTATCGATTGTTTGTCCGAATGCAGAAATCTTCGATACCCGATCTCTCCATCCTGATCGTTTACATATGCTGCCGACTGTTCATATGGATGAAAATCAACTCCAATGTATACTGTCATTGTTGATTCTGTCGGTTCGTTCTATTGTCAGAATTCGAGTTTACTAAAACTCGAACCCGACGGGATCAACTTCATAGCATCAGGCCTGCGATTCTGCGATTTTACTTGCGGCGGCGAGTCACGCTTAACACCGGCGGGAAAAAGTTTTACATTTCACTCAATCCGAGGAAGCAAGCAGTATTTTCCAGCGTTTTGGAGGCACGACGCGAAATAATCGCGCAGCCACCATCCCCCTTTCAGGGACGGAATGAATCTAATAAACATTCCCAGGGTTTCACCCTGGGCTATTATCTTTGTCACCTTCGGCGACAGGAATATGCATTAGTCCGCAGAGCGGACGGCATATTTGTAGCCCACAGTGCGAACTGTGGGAGCGACACGAACCAAACCCGCAAGCCGTTGGAAACGGCGGCATAAAAACACCGATAATATCG
>JANMDA010000395.1:0-16785 GCA_031376085.1 Chloracidobacterium sp. | reverse complement strand
TCGAATTCGCTGATGTCCGAGCCGGCAATGAACGATTTTTCGCCAGAACCGGTAATAATCAGTACGCGAACACCTTCGTCCTTCTTTAATTCATCGAGCGCCGCTACGCCTTCGGCATGAACTTGTTTAGTGAGCGCGTTTAGCTTCTCCGGGCGGTTTATCGTCAATATCGCGACCTTGCCGCGTCTTTCAATCGTGATGGTTTTGTAATTAGACATGCAGGATTTGATTGAGAAAAATTCGGAAATGTTTCTATTTTTTTAGATGACTTACCAATAACATGATAAGTCCGACAATTACCCCAAACGAACTCAAAATCGCTAACACAAGAAACAGATGAACCAAAGAACCGAAACTCGTGACAAAAATAAATCCTAACAGCCATATAGCTATTAGAAATCCCGTCAGACCAAGACTTCCGAATAACACAATATAAGCTGTTTTTCGCATGGATGCGGTCGCAGGATTATTCGTCGACGCCTTCGACTACGTTATCGTCTGCGATCCATGCGACGAAAAGGCGGAGCCAGCTTTCTTTGGATTCTTCGATTGAAACGCCGACGCGCGATGTGCCGAAATTTGCCGGGACGACACGCGCGACATTTGCTTTGACCTCGACAGGAGTGCCGTTTGGACGGTGAGCGCGGATCTTAACAGTGTCACCCGCAGCGATTGTCTGGTTTAATTGAAAAAGCGCTCCGAGAGTAGAAATATCATCTGTCTCGGTAGGCTCACTCCAAGCAGCTCCGTCCTCCGTGCGTCCGGAAACGACGACCGGAAGTCTGAGTGCCATCCTCAGGGCAAACCGCTTTTCATCGAATTGGGCCTGTATAGAGGTCATTCGCAAATCCAATCAGAATATCGGCATGAAATACAATTTTAGTTTAACACGAAACACCAAGCCGTGTAACCAGTTGCAGGCAAATCCCTATATAGTGTCTTAAATTAGCAGGTTCGATTGGCTAAGACCTAAAAGTTGATCTATTAGACGAACCAGTTACCGCATAGTTATACTATAAGCACAGGCAAATCCAAAATGCGAATTTCGCGCTTGCCTGATTGGCTGATATGGCACAAATGGAATTACATCACAAGGTCGTTATTTTGGGTTCAGGGCCGGCTGGTTTGACGGCGGCGATCTATGCGGGCCGCGCCGATCTGTCGCCATTGGTGATCGACGGTCCGCAGCCCGGCGGCCAGCTCACGATAACGACAGAGGTTGAAAATTATCCCGGTTTCAAGATGGGAATAATGGGTCCGATCCTGATGGACGAGTTTCGCGAGCAGGCTCTGCGTTTTGGGACTAGCATAGTAAATACATGGATCGACAACATTGATCTGTCAAAAAGGCCATTTACTCTTTACGGCAAGGCCAGTGAAGACAGTGATGAAATAACTACCATTATAAAAGCCGACACGCTGATAATCTCGACCGGAGCTTCCGCTAAGTGGCTCGGCATTCCGGGCGAAGCACCTATTCCCGAAGGACTCGGCGGAAATGGTGTTTCCGCTTGCGCAACCTGCGACGGATTCTTTTTCCGCGATAAACCGATCGTCGTGGTTGGCGGCGGCGACACCGCAATGGAAGAGGCTCTGTTCCTGACAAAGTTTGCGGCTAAGGTGACATTAATCCACCGGCGTCACGAGTTTCGGGCATCAAAGATAATGCAGGATCGTGTTTTCGCTGATCCAAAGATCGAGATTGTCTGGAACACCGAGGTTACGGAAATTTTTGGCAGCAAGGAAACAGGGGTCGAGAGCATAAATATCACCAATAATGAAACGAACGAAAAAAGCAATTTCCCGACAAACGGAGTGTTTATCGCCATCGGCCATCAGCCGAATACTGAGCTGTTCAAAGGTGTTCTCGATATGGACGACGTTGGCTATCTAATAACTGAACGAAGCACGATGAAAACAAATGTCGAAGGTGTTTTCGCGTGCGGCGATGCGCAGGATGCGTATTATCGTCAGGCGGTCACCGCCGCCGGAACAGGCTGCATGGCTGCTATTGACGCCGAGCGATTCCTTGCCGAGCAATCGCATCATACCGACGCTACGACAGCCGCAAAATAATTATGCCGATCTACGAATACAAATGTCAGCAATGCGGCCTACAGTTCGAAAAACGCCAGAGCGTTTCCGACGCGCCCCTGACAACGTGCGAAAAATGTCACGGTAAGCTCGAAAAGCAATGGTCGCTGTCTGGCTTTCAGTTCAAGGGTGCGGGTTGGTATGTAACCGATTACGCCGCCAAAAAAACCGGTACAAGTGAAAAAAGCTCTTCCACGGAATCAACCACAACCACCGAATCCGCATCCAAGAGCAAAGACGAGAGCAAACCTGCTAAAAAAGAAGCCGTTTCGAAACCGAGCAAAGAATGAGAGCCATCCAACGCAAAGTATTTTTCTCCACATTATGTCTTCTGCTATTTGCGTCGCTTGTCTTGTCCCAGTCGCGCCATAGCTCGAAAGGCGATGCCGTCGAAGGCACCATTTTGACCGTCACGGCATCGCGCAGCGATAAGAAAACCGACCCGATCAAACTCGAAAATCTTTTCCTGTACGAAAACGGTATCGAACAAAAGATCAAGAATCTTGTCTTTGATCCTAGCCCGTCAAAGATCGTCATTCTTGTTGATAATTCACAGACACTACCAACCACAGTCGAAGCACTAAAAGCCGCTGTGATGGAATTTGCATATGAGATCTTCGACGGCGACCAGCTCTTCGTAATCGCCTATGACGAAAAAGCCGAGATCATCCAGGAGTGGACCGACGACGCCAAGAAAATGGAGAAGTCGCTTACGACGTTTCGCAAAAAAGGAAATCCCTTTCTTTTCGATGCAATACATTCTTCTGTAAAAGAAGTTGTCCTTCCGCTGATGCCCGGAACACGAAAAACCGCAGTTGTCGTGATCGGTGACGGATTAGATCGAGGCAGCAAACTGCCTTTTGACAAAGTTTTAGGTGAATTAGAGAGCGAAAACATTACGCTGTATTCACTCCAGATACCTGACCGCACCGGCGGAGCCTATCGACGTGATCAACCCAAAGCCTCAAACGTCATAACCCAACTCGCTGAAGACACCGGCGGCAAAGTCTTCCCGATTGACGAGGCGCAAAACGCTGCAAAGTTCATCTGCGACGAACTCAGAAAGAGCCGTTATCTTCTGTCGTACATACCGACCAACACTTCCACATACGACGCGCGAAAGATCTTCCTTTTAGGCGGCGAAGGTATCACCGTCCGAACAAAAGCCGCTCACCCGCCGAATGTGAAATAACCGTAGTTTTTCAATTATTTAAGTGCTAATATTCTCTTATGAATACTAAAGAGCTTGTTCTTGAAGCCATCAAAGATTTGCCTGAAAATGCTCCTATCGAAGATGCAATGGAACGGCTTCTTCTTCTTGCAAAGATCGAACGCGGTATCCAGCAGGCTGACGCAGGTGAAACAATCTCTCATAACGAAGTAAAACAACGATTGTCAAAATGGCTGAAATAAGATGGACGCCTCAGGCCGCTGACGATCTTGAGGCAATAGCTGCTTACGTTGCACTTGATTCAGAACATTACGCAAGTTTGTTCGTGATTGATGTAGTCAGCTTTATTGAACGGCTTAGTGTATCTCCTCAACGCGGACGCATTGTTCCGGAAATTCAAAACCCAGACCTCCGCGAAATCTTCTTCGGCAATTACCGAATCATTTATCGTTTGCAGTCTTCTATTGTCGAAATTCTTACGATTTATCACGGAGCTCGCCTGTTGATGCCTGACGAATTGGATTTGGAAGGTTAAGTATCAAATTGCAACCGGCGCCGCTATCTTGCCCCACGATTGGTAATTATCTAATTTCAGATTTTCAAATTTGAAATTGAGCAGTCCGTCGAGGCCTTTCAAATTTTCAGAATTTACAAATTCTAGTTTTGGCAGCGGCATTGGTTCGCGTGAGAGAAGCTCGTTGACCTGTTCGAGGTGATTGCTGTAGATGTGCAAGTCGCCGTAGGAGTGGATGAATTCTCCGACTTCGAGATCGCAGGCGTGAGCGACCAGATGCGTGAGCAGAGCGTAGCTGCTGATATTAAACGGCACACCGAGAAAGGCATCGGCGCTGCGTTGGTAAAGCTGGCAATGCAGCGTGGCACGCTCGTTCACACTCGCGTTTCCGCCCTCAACCTTGAACTGAAAAAGTGTGTGACACGGCGGCAAGGCGACATCGTCGCATGTTTCCGGGTTCCAGCCGGTTACTATCAAGCGTCGTGAGTTTGGATTTGTTTCGATCTCTTTTATTAGCCGCGCGATCTGATCGACGCCGTTCATTTGCGGATAATCACCGCCAAACGAACGCCATAAATAGCCGTACACCGGCCCGAGATCACCTTCCTCGCGTCCAAAGCGTGCAGTTTGTTCTCCGGTCGCCCATTCCTGCCAGATATCGACACCTCTGACGCGAAGATCACTTTCATCTGTCGAGCCACTCAAAAACCAAAACAACTCCTCAGCAACCCAGCGAAACGGAATGCGTTTTGTTGTAACGATAGGAAACCCATCGCTTAGACGAAAGCGCGTCTGATAGCCGAACGCCGAAATAGTTCCAACGCCTGTGCGGTCATCGTGCCGAACGCCGTTATCCAAAATAAACTTAAGCAAATTGTGATATTGCTTCATCGGCTATTTATCATCATCGTAGATGGTCTGCGAAGTGTCGAAATACACACTATGCTTCGCCCCATCAGCCAATTCGACCACCCAAACGCTTTGCCGCTTGTCAGAGGTATAGTGCTGCTCTTTTCGCCAATCAACGTTTTCCTTGCCGAATTGCTCGTTGACAAACTGCCGCTCTCTCGCCACGCGAGTCAACAGCCGGCAAGGTTTGAATTTAATAGCGGTTTTCGGCGTTTTGCCGTCTCCGGAAATGATCAATTCGTCGTCAGGTGTGTTCATCGCAGCGTTTGTGCAAACTTTTTCTAAAAGTTACCATAATTTCCGATGTCGGGAAAATTAGAAGTCAGTTTCAACTCACCGCAATGCGGCTGGATGTCGATCGGATTTGATGACGGCACCAATGAATTTCACACAACGACAGCTCACGCGCCGCATGCTGACGCTCTGTCCGAATTGCTCGCGATATTGACCGCATTACTCGATAACAAAGGCGGAAACCCGAGCGGTAGCGAGGGTGCGCACCTTTCGACCGAATTCATTCTCAAATGGAACCGCGACCCTGAGGAATTCGATTTCAGGTTTGTCCGCGCGCGTGAGCAATTGACCATAGAGATATACCAGTATCCAACCGATGAACGTGATTTAAGTGAAAAGGAGCTTGTTTTTTCGCACACCGGCGAACTGCATAATATTTGCACCGCTTTTGCGGAGACTTTTGAACAGCTTTACGCTGACCGCGACACTGACGAATTTGAGTTCAACTGGCGCCAGCCATTTCCGCATCTTGAGTTTAAGGAATTTAAAAAGAGGATAAATTAGCCACGAATGCACGAATGTGTATTTTTCGGGTATATTCGTGCATTCGTGACTAAATTCTGATGAAAGAAAGACTATTAGAATTACTTGCTTGCCCGATCTGTGGCGGTGACATTTTGCTCGCATATGCCAGCAAATACGAAGAAAAAGAAATTATCGACGGCGTCCTGACGTGCAAAAAATGCACGCGCGAATACAAGGTCGTTCGCGGCGTGCCCCGCTTCGCTGATCTTGGCAAGATCGAAGAAGACAAGGCTGAGACAGCAGAGAATTTCGGCTGGCAATGGACACATTTTACGCAGGAAGATCCAAAATACAACGATCAATTTCTCGGGTGGCTGCAACCAGTTAAACCGGACTTTTTTGCTGGCAAAATCGTCCTCGAAGGCGGATGCGGTAAAGGCCGACACACAAAACTCGGCGCCGAATGGGGAGCCGCTGATGTTGTCGGTATCGACCTCGGCGACGGCGTCGAATCGGCGTTTGCGTTGACACGAGATATGCCAAATGCACACATCGTTCAGTGTGACATCTTCAGGCTGCCGTTAAAAAAGGTTTTCGATTACGCGTTCAGCGTCGGCGTTTTGCATCACACGCCTGACCCGAAAAAAGCTTTTATCTCGCTCGCATCAAAAGTGAAGAGCGGTGGCAATATTTCGGCGTGGGTTTATGGTGCGGAAAATAACGAATGGATCACAAATTATGTCGATCCCGTTCGAACCGGGTTTACATCACAGATAAGCCAGCCAATGCTGTATCAATTATCAAAGCTGCCGACACTCGGAGTATTTCTCTCCACCAAGCTCGTCTATCGACCCCTGAATGCGATCGCAAAACCAATCGCCAACAAACTTTTTTACAACGAATATCTAAATCACCTCGGCACCTTCGGCTGGCGCGAGCAACACAACATCGTCTTTGACCACCTCGTCGCACCGACAGCGTTTTATATCTCAAAAAAAGATTTTGCCGAATGGTGGAATGAGATCGCTGCGACGGACGTTGAGATCACATGGCATAATGAAAATAGTTGGTGCGGGTTTGGAAAAGTATCATGAAATTCGAGCGAGGGATTGAAAAAAAACATCGTGTTTCGATCGAGAAAGCTTTTGAGACGATAGTCGAGAAAGGTGATGATTTTCATCGTCATATGATGAATGAATTTCACGAATCGAAGCTGCTAATAAAGGTCGAGCCGGTTTCGAAGATCAATGGTGCGTCCGGCGTCACGAGCGTGATCAATGCAATCAAGACAAACATTCGGATGGCCAGAGAACGCATGAGCCTGCGTGATGCTTTGTCCGAGATCTATATATGTATCGCCGCTGAGACCATCGGTGACGGTTTTCAACGCGGCGTCGAGGGAACCTTCGTCCACGAGGGCCGTCACGCATACGACTTTGCCCAGACTTTGGAGAGCCTTTCAAACGCCGACATAAATCCGATAGGCGTTTTCAACCCGAATCTTTACGAATTGGAATGGGAGGCCCACCTAAATGCAGGCCGCTGGATGCTCTGCGTCAACAAGCCGGATTATGTCGATGAAGGCGTCCAATTAATGATCCTCGGAAAGACGGCAGAAGGTTCATACTTCCTCAATGAAGACGGCATCAAACAACGCCTGCGCGACAGCTACGGCCTCGCCCCCGACGGCAACGTCGGCAACCTTGCAAGCGAGATGATGGGATTGAGAGTTTAAGAATTTAGCCACGAATGGCACGAATTAAGATAGCCATCTATTCGTGCCATTCGTGTGATTCGTGGCAAAATAGTTTTATGAACGCGACTTTACCGCAGGAAATGCAGCAGCACACATACGCCATAATGGACGAGGTTGAAGGCTCGCATTGGTGGTTCGTAGGCCGTCGCGCGATTCTTGAATCCTTTCTTACCTCAATCTGCTCAAGACTCACGACTCAAGACTCAAGACTTAGGATTTTGGACGTTGGCTGCGGAACCGGAGCGAATATCCAAATGCTCTCGCAGTATGGCGATGCCGAGGGCGTTGACGTTTCTGATGACGCACTCGAATTCTGCCGTCAAAAAGGTTTGAAAGCTCAAAAAGGATTGGCCGAAACATTGCCCTACGCTGACGAGACATTTGAACTGACAACCGCGCTCGACGTGGTCGAGCATCTTGACGACGACATCGCCGGTCTTAAAGAAATGTATCGCGTAACTAAAAGCGGCGGCTATTCGCTCATTTTTGTACCTGCGTTTATGTGGCTGTGGGGCGTGCAGGACGACATTTCTAACCACCGCATCCGTTATACAAAAGAGCAAATTGTCGAACGGCTAAAAGAGGCGGGCTACACCATCGAACGAGCAACCTACGCTAACTGGACGTTTTTCACGCCGATCCTTGCAGGTCGAGTAATAATGAGAGTTACCGGCATCAAGCCCGAATCTGAGAACAATATAACGGTCTCTGCTTTGAACGGCTTTTTTGGAAAACTCTTCGGAGCAGAACGCTTTTGGCTGCGCAATTTCAATTTTCCTTTCGGCGTGTCGATCGTCGTCGTCGCACATAAGAACTAGCCCACGAATAACACAAAAAAGACTAAAAACAGGCAATAGCTTTCGTGACTTTCGTGTATTTAGTGGGCAGAATAGATTTTGGTAATGACTCAATCATCAGCAAATAATCCTGAATTATCATTATTCCTGCCGGTTTTGGACGAAGAAGACAATCTTCGGCCAATGCACGCAAAGATCGCGGCGGCGCTCGATGCACTCGGCAAAAGCGCCGAGGTGATCTACGTTGATGACGGCTCGACGGATAAAAGCCTTGCGGTCTTAAAAGAGATCGCTGCCGGCGATGATCGCGTGCGTGTAATTTCACTGAGAAGAAATTACGGCCAGACGGCGGCAATGTCCGCAGGGATCGACGCTGCAAAAGGTGAAATTCTAATCCCGATGGACGCCGATCTGCAAAACGATCCGGCCGATATTTCTCGTCTGCTCGATAAATTGAACGAAGGCTACGATGTTGTCTCCGGCTGGCGAAAAAATCGTCAGGACAAGCTCGTCTCGCGAAAAATTCCTTCGCAGATCGCCAATCGTATCATCTCATGGATCGGCGGCGTTCAGCTGCACGATTACGGCTGCTCGCTCAAGGCCTATCGCCGCGAAGTCATACAGGACGTGAAGCTTTATGGCGAGATGCACCGTTTCATACCGATCTACGCAAGCTGGGCCGGTGCACGCGTCGCCGAGATTCCTGTTGATCACCATGCCCGCACGATGGGCAAATCAAAATACGGCATCTCGCGCACGATCAAGGTCATTTTCGATCTCATCACGATCAAGTTCATGGCCGAATATCATACCAAGCCGCTGTATGTATTTGGCGCTTTCGGCATGATCGCCTTTTTTATTTCAATGATCGCCGGAGTTTGGGCATTGGTCCTAAAGATCGCCAAAGACGTTTCATTCATCCTGACGCCTCTCCCGATTATTGCTGTAGTTATGCTCGCGATCTCGGTGCAGTTTTTCCTGATGGGCTTGCTCGCCGAATTGCTCGTTCGCACCTATCACGAGTCGCAGGACAAGGCGATCTACGCTGTGCGCGAAACGATCGGATTTAAGAATTGAACCGCAGATGGACGCAGATAAACACAGATTTGTTTGACTTATTATCTGTGTCAATCTGCGTTGATCTGCGGTTAATTTATTTATGTGCGGAATTGCAGGTTGGGTCAACCTCGAACAATCTAACTCTAACAACCACACCGAAGCCGTGCTGCACTCGATGTGCGAGACGATCATGCATCGCGGCCCTAACAGCGAAGGCATATGGATGGATGACACGATTGCGCTCGGAATGCGGCGGCTGTCAATCATCGATCTGCATACTGGCGACCAGCCGGTTTATAGCAAAGACAAATCCATCGTCGTCATGATGAACGGCGAGCTTTACAATTACCGCGAGGTCAAAGCTGACCTCGAAAAGCGCGGCCACAAGTTCGTTACGCAGACCGATACTGAGATCGTGCCGCATCTTTATCAGGAATACGGCGACGATTTTGTCGATCACATTAACGGGATGTTCGCGATTACTCTGTGGGACACGCGCAAAAAACGCCTCGTCATAGCACGCGACCGCTACGGCGAAAAGCCACTCTATTACGGCATTTTCGACGGCAAATTGATCTACGCTTCTGAACCGAAGGCGTTGCTTGCTCATCCGTCGGTTAACGTAGAACTCGACACACAATCACTGCGGCAATATCTCTCGTTCGATTACGTTCCGGCTCCGCATTCTATATACAAAGGCATCAGCAAGCTCCCCGCAGCGCACATAATGACGATCGAGAACGGCGAGGTTAAAACGCGCCGTTATTGGAATCTGTCTTTCTCGAAAAACGGCTACACTCCGTCGCTCGAAAAGGCAGCAGCTGAGCTTCGCGATCTGCTTTCAGATGCTGTGCGAATGCGTCTTGTCGCCGATGTGCCGCTCGGCATTTTGCTTTCAGGCGGCGTCGATTCGTCGACAGTTGCGGCGTTTGCGACGCAGCACGCGACGGAAACAGTCAAAACTTATTCGATCGGGTTTTCCGAGGATTCATTTGACGAGACGAGATACGCCCGCGAGGTCGCAAAACATTTAGGCACCGATCATTATGAAGAAATTCTCAGCGCCGAAAAAGCGGGCGATCTTATCAGCGACATCGGCACTTGGCTCGACGAACCGCTTTCTGACGGCTCATTGATACCGACATTTCTGCTTGCTCGTTTTGTCCGAAAGCATGTCACTGTCGCTCTCGGCGGAGACGGCGGCGATGAGATATTTGCCGGTTATCCTATGTATTTTGGCCACAAAATGGCAAGTGTGTATAGTTCAATTCCGCAATTTTTACGCTCTAGCCTGATCGAACCGGTCGTTCGCCGCCTGCCTGTTTCGACAAAAAATATGTCGTTCGATTACAAGGCGAAACGCTTCGTCAGATCAGCGAACTTTGAAACGATTCAGAGGCATCATTCGTGGTTTGGCTCGTTTTCCGTTGATGAACAAAAGCTGCTTTTGACGGAAAATGTGCTTGCACAAACAAGTGGTGATATTTACGCGGGAGCAAGAAACTTGCTCGACATCTGCGATGCACAGGACGAGATCGAGCGGATGCAGTATCTAGACATGAATTTCTACATGGCCGAGGATATTTTGACAAAGGTCGACCGCGCGTCGATGGCAGTCAGCCTCGAAACGCGTGCTCCGTTTCTCGATCCGCGTATTGGCGAGTTTGCCGCATCCTTGCCGCTCGATTACAAACTTCGTGGAAACAAGGGCAAATATATTCTGAAAAAGTCGGTTGAGGGCTTACTTCCAAAGTCGATCCTCAACCGATCAAAGAAAGGCTTCGGTATACCGATCGCCGAATGGCTTAAAGGCCGTCTCAATCCGCTCATGCACGAGATGCTCTCTGCTAAAAGGCTGAACGATCAGGGACTGTTTGAACCCGCTTACGTTCAATCACTCATCGCAGAACACGAAAAAGGCATAGCCAGCCATTACAAACAGCTTTGGACGCTCCTCGTATTTCAACTCTGGTACGACAACTTTCTGCCAAAGCCTTAGCAATGAGAAGATGTAACCACAGATAAAGACAGATGAACACAGATATTTTTTATCTGTGTTTATCCGTGACCATCTGTGGTTTCTTTTCCTGCCGCGTTTCGCGTATTATCAAATTTATGGCAAACCTTTACCCCGAAATTGAGCCGTTCGACTCGGGAATGCTCGCCGTGTCGGACATTCACACGATATATTACGAACGCAGCGGCAATCCTGACGGCATTCCTGTGGTTTTTCTTCACGGCGGGCCCGGCGGCGGGCTGCTGCCGACGTATCGCCAGTTTTTTGACCCTGCGGCATATCATGTAGTTCTTTTTGACCAGCGCGGAGCGGGCCGCTCGACACCGCACGCCGATCTGCGTGAGAACACGACCTGGGACCTGATCAATGACATGGAAGCGCTCCGTGAGAAATTCGGCATCAACAAATGGCATGTATTTGGCGGTTCTTGGGGCAGCACGCTAAGTCTCGCCTACGGAGTCACGCATCCCGACCGCTGTCTTGGATTGATACTTCGCGGCATTTTCCTGACACGAAAGAAAGAGCTTAGTTGGTTCTATCAATACGGCGCGTCCGAGATATTTCCCGATTACTGGGAATCGTACCGGGACGAAATTCCAGAGGCTGAACGCGGCGATTTTATCTCCGCATATCATAAACGACTCACCAGCGACGATGAAGAAGTTCGTCTTTCTGCGGCGCGTGCGTGGAGCGTTTGGGAAGGCTCGACGTCAAAACTTTACCCCGACAAAGACCTGATGGACCACTGGGATGGCGAGCACGAAGCCCTCAGCCTCGCCCGTATCGAATGTCACTATTTTATGAACAATTCGTTTTTCCCGAGCGAGAATTATCTGATCGAGAATGTCGACAAAATTCGCCACATTCCGACTGTGATCGTTCAGGGCCGCTATGATGTTGTCTGCCCGATAACGTCAGCCTGGGAACTGCACAAGGCATTTCCTGAGGCCGAATTTATCGTCGTCCCGGATTGTGGACATTCGGTTTCAGAAAAAGGAATAAGCTCGGCACTCATCGATGCGATGGACCGCTTTAAGAAAATGCAGTCAAAATCTGCGTGAAATTTGCCGTAATAAGCGGTATTATGAGTCCAGGCAGTCCTAAACATTAAGGATCAACCATATGAACTTTGGAACAACAGAAATTTTATTGATCGTGGCGGTTTTGTTCCTGCTTTTCGGAGCAACGCGTCTGCCGCAATTGGCCAAGTCGCTCGGACAATCGCGAAAGGCTTTCAAAGACGGAATGCGTGAGGCCGAAGAAGAAGAGAAGGCCGACAAGCAAAAAATGGCGTCGGCACCTGCCGCGCCGCAGATCAACCAAATGAGCGACGACGCCCTTGCGGAAGAAATGCGCCGCCGGGCGGAAACGAATCAAGCGTAAAAGATAATGAAAGTAAAAGTATTGGTACATGAGGCTGAAGAAGGTGGTTTTTGGGCAGAGGTTCCCTCTATACCGGGCTGCCCGACTCAGGGTGATACATATGAAGAACTGGAGGCCAATCTTCGTGAAGCAATTGAAGCTGTTTGCAAAGAATATAATTAAGCTGCGGAGCAGCGGCAGAATTTAGCCCCAGGTGAAGCAAAGCGGGACCTGGGGTTTCGTTTACCCAAATTGATCAAAGCCCGTTTACCGGCGACAGAAAAACACTAAGCCATGAATGGCACAAATTTCACGAATAATTTTATTATGCGTCATTCGGGGTTAATTTTTCTCCCCTGTTAATAGCATCGCCTTCACCGAAAATCTAAAAGCGAGATCGGCGTCTTCGGCGTCTATCAACTGAGCGAGCTGCTTTACGGCTCGCTCTCTTTCTTCTTGATCAAGCACTTCGAGCCAGATCGGCATCAGGAAATCTGCAACGAGCGGCGATACGATAAATTCCTCACCGTTTTCGTATTCAAAAACCTCTACGGCGGTCTGTGTGTTGACATTCACAAGGCCCGCACGCTTGGCGGTCTCCTCGATATATGAAACTGTCGGCAGCTCGGCAACAAGTTTTTCAACCGCCGCACCGTGTTCGGCCAGATCTTCGTTAAACAACACTTCCCACATCAATGAAAAAACCTCGCCATAACTGCCTGCCGTCGGCAAAAATATCGCTATGTCACCGCCTGTTCGCGAAACTCTGGTCGTGTTCTCGATAAACGATTCAAGATCTGCCGGACGGACAAAGGTCGCGTCCGCCAAAACTGCATCAAATGCATCGTCCTCAAACCGTATCGTCGAAAAATCAACATCCGAACTTACCGCAGCCGCCTTATCGCGTGCGATCGCCAGCATATCTTCGTTTTCGACGGACGCAAAAACGTCAGTCTTCTCGCCAAACCGCTCATGGATCGCCATCGCGTGTCCGCCGGTTCCCGCATTGATGTAAAGCATATTTTCCGAATCGCTGAGATCCATATGCTTATCAACGAGATCGGTAAAGCGCCGCGTCCATTCGTCCTGAATGTAAAGGTCACGCAAAAATGCGAGCTCCTTTTGTGTCTTCGCCATAAATTATTATTAAACCGCATCGCCTTTGGTCTAGGCAACAAAAGGCTAGTCTTTGGCGCCTTTTTCAATATATTTTTAAAAATATCTGTGTTTCACACTTGACATAATGTGCAAGATACTGTAGGCTAAGTATGGTTGCAGCATTTATCAAAAATAGACATTGATATTTGATAACTAAATTTGGAGCAAGCAGCGAGAGGATCAGAGCCTTGCAAAGAGATAGCAAAAGGCTTTAGGGGTGAGGCCGAAGCAAATCTCATGGTTTAGCGCATGTCAGAACCGCCTGCCTAAGCGGCCAGCTCGATGAAATAGTTCACGCGCGTTTGAAAATGAAGATTTTGAGTAGATGCAAAATCTGGATGTTTTATGAACGCGGTTGATGAAGTAATTTCTTTAACGCTGAGAACGCAGAGGAAATAAGGCACTTGTTTTTGGTCTGGGACGCGCAGGTCAGAACCGTGAGCGATAGCGACTGGGTCCTATGCGAACCATCTGGGGACGCATTTTCGGATGTCGAAAACCTGCTTATGATTTTCTCAGTGCTCTCTGTGTACTCTGTGGCAAATCATTTTGTAAAAAGAAACTCACCAAATTTCTCAGGGACGTGGAAATTTGGCTTTGGAGTTTCTGTCGGCTGCCAGGCGAGATAACCGCGTGTCGGATCTTTGCCGACACAGCGAAACAGATTGCCAAACCAGACATCGCCAACCTTTGGCTTTTTTCCCAGGGACGCAAACGGGATCTTGATCGCCATTACGACTTTGTCCTTGTCGATCTTGGCCGCTGATGTCATACCGGACTTGTAATTAAAATCGGTTTTTCGCTCCAGGGACGCAACCTCGATCCCGAGATCGATCCATTCACCATTCGGCGCGATCTCAAATTCGAAGTACTTGTTTCTCAGGGACGCATCCGGCGCGATAAATATCTCGCAAACATCGCGATCCCACAACCCGCGTATCTTTTGTGTAGTGTCAGCCTTTTCGCTTGTTACTAGCGGCTCACTCTGGGACGCATCAAACCGAACATAAAGCGCCGCGTCCGACCACAAAAGCCTCGTCTCAAACTGCCGCTGCTTTGGAGCCATTTCTCCCGACCAGTATCTTGAGATCTTAGCCAGGGACGCGCTTTTCCAAGCCGCGTCATCGAGTCGGTTGATCGAAAAGTCTTTGCCGATGTGTTTTATTGTTAGGCTGTCCGATTTGACCATCTTGTTCTGGGACGCAACTGTGCTGATACTGAATAGGCAAATGACCATGGCATGTAGAGCGAGGCGTTTCACAATGATGTGCTTTGGCTTATAACCTATCGTCCTCGCATTCGATGTTTGTATCCGTCAACTTGCCGCGAAGAATACCACGCATCTCTTCGATCGGACGCACAGGAATTAACTCAATGTGGTCTCCGTATCGAATAACGCGCAACTTTGCGCCCGGCGACAATCGAAGTTCTTCCCGAACCGCCAACGGAATTACGATTTGAAATTTTGATGAAAGTGTAACGGTGTTCATATCGAGCCTATTGTGAAACGATATGACTAAAGATGCAAGAATTTATTTCGGCCAAGTATATTAATTATTCAGAACTGACCGAAACGCCATCTTTGCGAGCTTCCAAGTGCGGTCCCAGTCTATCTTGCCGCCTTCGTCGCGGCCCATGATCTTATTGACAAACATCTTGCGAAAATCGTTGCCCTCGCGGCGGAGCATAAATTCCTTGGCAAAAGGCTTGGCGGTTTCAAAGAAATTGAATTCGGGATCGGTAACAATGCCGATGCCTTCGAGCGTCATAAGGGCACGCATTATGTATGTAAAATTCGACGGCAGGCGAAACGGGTAATCGTACATCACATCGGCGAGATCGTAGGTCAGTTCTTTGAAATTTACATCCTTGAGTTTGAGATTAAAGTGAAACTCGAACATCTTTTCGACGACCGGTTTTACAACGCTCGGCGGCGTGCCGGGCTTTAGAAAATCGAGTTCGATCAGATCCTCGGCAATGCCGCCCGGGTCTTTATCGACAACGTGAAAGAAAGCGTCGATCATCTTCGCCTGCAATGCGGGCGTGATGCGACCGACCATTCCGAAATCGAAAAACGCCACGCGGCCATCAGGCATTACGAGCAGATTGCCGGGATGCGGATCGGCATGAAAAAAGCCGTCCTCTAAAAGTTGTTTGAGATAGGTCTTTATCAACAGACGATTTACCTTTGCCGGCGAGATGTTGCGGCGGGCTTGTTCGTCGAGATCGGTGACCTTTGTGCCGTGGATAAATTCCATCGTCAGCACTTTTGAAGTGGTGGCGTTCCAATAAATCGTCGGGACATGAACATTCGACCAGTTCTTAAAATTATCGCGAAACCGCTCGGCATTTTTTCCCTCGGCGGCATAGTCCATCTCCTCGTGGATGGTCGAGTCAAATTCGCGCAGCATGCCTGACCAGTCGGCATTTTCATTAAGCTGCGGAAATCGTTCGGCAAAGTTTGCGACCTTTTTTAGGATGACAATGTCGCCTTTGATCGTCGCTTCGAGATTCGGCCGCTGAACTTTTACGGCAACTTCTTCGCCGCTATGAAGCCGGGCACGATAGACCTGGCCTAGCGAAGCGGCAGCGACCGGCTCAAGCTCAAATTCGGCATAGACTTCGTTGATCTTGCAGCCGAGTTCGTGCTCGATGATCGAAAAGGCAACATCATTCGGAAACGGCGGGACCTGATCGACGAGCGTGCCAAGTTCTTTGACAAAAGGCAGCGGCAAAAGGTCGGCACGCGTGCCCATCGACTGGCCCATCTTGATAAATGTCGGGCCGAGCTCGATGAGCTTTTCCTTTAACCAGACGGCTTGCTTTTCTTGATTTGCTTCTTTGCTAACGGTGTTTCCAACAAAAAACCGGCGAAGCAAAAGCATAAACCTTTGAAAGAACCAAAGCCGAATACTGTAAAGCTTTTCACCGTAAACAGCCGCTCTTGTGAGCCGAGTCGCTTTGTTTAACCGTTCTTTTTTCTGTTTATTTTGCTGGGCCTTATGAAGTTCAAATTGATCGAGATAAAGATAAAGTGCCAGCATCGCGATGACCCGCGAAACCTCAAATATGCGCCAATAACCGCGAAAGCCGTGATAGTTGCCTTCGACAGCAGTCTCGACTTTTTGCAGTGTGCGTTCTTCTTCGATCAACTGCTTATTCGTGACCTGTTTTGCGATCGCAAGTTCA
>JANMDA010000390.1:0-6017 GCA_031376085.1 Chloracidobacterium sp. | reverse complement strand
TGTTGCGGTACCATGTGCCGTCTGACGGGCGGAACACGCAGATGTCGGCATGGCCGTCGCCGTCGTAATCGGCAGGTGCCGGAATGTCATTGGCCAGGCCAAAGTTGAAATACGTGTAGAGCGAATTGGAGCTGTGCTTTGAATACCAAATACCGGTCGATGGGCGGAAGACGCCAAGATCGGTCTTTCCATCGCCGTCGTAATCGGCCGGCGTGAGAATATCGGTTCCGAGGCCGAACATCTCGCCATATATTGATCCGTCCATGCTGTTTATCCGATACCAGGCACCGCTCGAAGGCCTAAAGACAGCAATGTCAGCCTTTCCGTCGCCGTCAAAGTCGCCGACGGTCGGCTTGTCTTCGCTTGCTCCAAACTGAACGCCAAATAGCGAGTTGTCCGAGCTGTTTTGGCGATACCAAGTCCCGGTCGACGGACGGAAAACCGAAATATCAGCCTTACCGTCGCCGTCGTAATCAGCAGGCGTCGGCATGTCGTCGGCCAGGCCGAAAACAGTATATGTCACGGTGTTGGTCGATTGGTTAAAGATATACCAGATGCCGGTCGAAGGGCGATACACGGCGATGTCGGTCTTGCCGTCGCCGTCGTAATCAGCCGGAGCGATCTTATCGTTTCCAAATCCGAACGAGACGCCGTATGGCCCGGTTTGCGATTGCTGTAGATACCATGCACCGCTTGACGGACGGAAAACCGAAATATCAGATTTGTGATCGCCGTCGTAATCGAATGCCGTTGCGCGCTGCGGCGTTCCGGTTGCAGTTGCGGTCGGCGTGTTCGTGGATGTGTTTGTTGCGGTCGAAGTCGCGGTCGGCGTGTTCGTTGATGTGCTTGTCGCCGTCGGAGTCCGCGTCGGTGTGTTTGTAGCCGTCGGTGTGTTTGTAGATGTATTTGTCGCAGTCGGCGTGTTTGTCGCTGTCGCTGTATTGGTTGCCGTGTTGGTCGGAGTATTGGTCGGGGTTGCGGTTGTGACCGTCGTGGTAACGGTGGCCGCCGTGTTGTTGTTTTCGTTGGATTCCGGAATGCTGTTTTCCGGATCGACAACCACATTGCTTCCCAAACTGGTAAAGGTGCCGGTTGACAGCGGTGTTAACACGACCGTCAACGTCGCCGTTACAGTTGACCCGCCTAATGATGAAAGGCATCCGCCGGTAAAGCTAATTCCGTTGACATCCGGTATCGCTGTGTAGCCGTTCGTTCCCGATGTACTGTTGAAAGAAAATTGAACGCCGGTTGGGTAACCGAATCTCACAGTCGGACATGCAAAACCGCCCAACGCACTCGGTGCATTCGTCACTGTCAATGTGTATGTAAGGGGCTGGCCGACCGTAACAGGATCGGGTGAATCGGCCTGACTTACAAGCAGGTCAAGCTCGGGAAACGGGGTTTGTGTCATCGTCGGCGTCGCGGTTGCCGTTGCGGTCGGTGTAAAGGTCGGAGTACTGGTAGGTGTATTTGTCGGAGTATTCGTCGGCGTCGGATTTCCTGAGAACACAACGCGGAAAATGGCACCGCCAGAGCGGTTCATGTAGTAAAGGCTGCCGTCGTTTGCGACGTGTATGTCCACCGCGCCAAAGCCAATTCCGGTAGCAAAACTCGGTGCCGTTCCGAGAGCCGGCGGATTGAGCGGATCGATGAATTTTATCCAGCCGGCGCAGTAATCAGCAAAGAAATATTTGCCGACATACGACGCTGGAAATGTTGCGTTTGTCGGATTGTAAAAATCGCCGCCGATTATGGTGCATTCCGATCCGCTGGCTGAAGAGTAAGTATAAACGGGATCCGTAAAGTTAGGGTTATTGCACGGCGTGCTGGAGCCTTGGAGAAACGAGCCTTCGCATGATGGCCAGCCGAAGTTTCGTCCGCTGATGCCGTCGTCGATCTCTTCCCATGTGTTCTGGCCGACATCGTTGATAAACATTCGCCCCGTGCCCTGTTGAAATGCGAACGTAAATGGATTGCGCATTCCGACTGTCCAGATCGCGCGATTGAGGCCGGTTGGCGAACCTGCGATGTTTGGAAAGGTGGTCGGATTGTCAGGAGGAATGCTGCCGTCGGAATTTACGCGGAGCATTTTACCCAAGCGATTATTGAGCGACTGGGCGTTTGAGGACGTAGCGTTTTCGCCGACGGCGATGTAAAGTTTTCCGTCAGGGCCGAAATGTATCGCTCCGCCGTTGTGGTTCGTAGCGCCGCTGAGGTTATCCAGGTCAATGATCGCTAATTCGCTTCCGGCGAGCGCAATGTCCTCATTGGCAGGATCGGCTGTAAAGCGGCTGACGCGATTGTGGGTCGCAGGCGTCGCCGCTGTGTAATAAACGTAAATGTAACGATTGGTCGCGTAGTCGGGATCGAAGGTGATGCCTAACAAACCTCGCTCACCGGTTAAGCTCGTCGGTACTGTAACAAAAGGCGTCGTCAGGAGCACTCCGTTCTTGACAATACGCAAAGCTCCGCCCTGCTGACAGACAAAAATGCGTCCGTCAGGATGAATGGCAAAAGACGACGGGCTGGAAAGTCCGCTGACGGAAGTTTCCGTAAAGCCGCTTGGAAGCGTCGCCGCAAAGCCTGACATCGGCAGGAATATGGCTGCGAATAAAATAGCTGCGGCTGCCAAAATAGATATTCGATTGAAGAAGGATTTAAAGGACGGCGTTAACGGCATTACTGTTGTCTCCCTATAAAATTGCGGAAATGATGGGGCCATTCAGAGGCGGAAGTTTTAGTATAACCAATCGAATATGCGGGTGTCCATAATAATTCGAATCATGTTGTTCAATGACAAAAAAAGGGCGGCCCGAAGACCGCCCTTGTAAGGATTAAATCCGCACTTTAGCTATTCCTGCGGATTAGCAATAAAGTCGGCATCGACTACGTTATCGACCAGGCTTATCACCCTGCTCGGCATGCTGAACGTGTAACGCTGTGAGTTCACAGTTACAACATACGTCTCGCCGGTCGCAAGGCCGTCGAAGGTGAAGTAACCGAATGAACCCGTCGTCACAACAAGCGGCTCGCTCAGCGAATTGCTTGTGATAACGACTCTTGCATTGCGGATTCCCGCTCCGTCAGCCGTCAGCACGCGGCCCGAGATCGAGGCGCTTGCCGCCGTCGTTCCGACGAACTCAAGTCCCCAACCGCCGGCGACGTTACCGATCGCCACGCCTGACGCATTCGTTCCGGCATCGGTGATATACAAACTCCAGACGCCATTCGGATTAAAGCCGCCAAAGTTGCCGATAAGTGTCTGCGTTCCGCTTCCTCCCACGGTGTTGCCCGGGAAGTTATACGGCCCTTGCGGAGCAGGCGTCGGGAATGGCCCGACAGTACCCCATGAGGTCGGCTCGAAGTCGTTCGTCGTGAGCGGCCCGTTATCCGGCACGACCTGTCCGGCCGTATCGGTAAAGTTCAGCGTCGCAGGCCCGCTTGGGGTCAATCCGCCCGCATTTGCCATCAGGATGAACTGCTGTCCCGCCGGGCCGACAAGCAGATATGCCGCCGTGTCCGGGATGGTGATAGACAGGTCATAGAGCGTCACACGCATCGATCCAATGATCGTCGGAGCACCTGCGACCGTGATGTTTGACGGATACGGATTTGCAGGGCCGCCGCCGTTTATCGCGATGTTGGCCGTGTTCGCAAATCTCGTCGCAGTATCGTTTATCGTAAGTATCGCTGTTGACGGCACTCCAATATTTACTCCCGAGATCGATAGAAGGACTGTCTCATCGGACTCAAAGAGGTTGTCTGCGCAAAGCGTAACATTTACCGTCTTAGACGTGTCATTCGGATTGAATGTCACCGTCTGGCCGGTCACGGCAATAAAATCGACCCCGGCAGTGCAGGCGAGGCCGCCTGACGCAGTTCCATTCGTGGCCGTGAACGAAACGACGCTTGTGCCCGCGGTGTTGCCTGAGCGGGTTAACGTAATGACCGCTGTCTGAGATTCATCCTGGATATAGGTCGACGAGCTGAATTGGACACTCGTCGGCTGAGGACTCGGTGTGCCAGTCGCAGTTGCTCCGCTGACTGTGACGCTTCCGTTTGTCGTGAGTGCTGGCGGATCGCCTTCGTTCCACACAAATCCGGGATGGAAAACATTGTTCGGATCGGTGTAGTCGGCGAAGGTCAACGCCGTCGTTGTCCCCGAAGTGCCGACAACGTAGAATTTCAGGTTGATCAGCGTTCCCGCTCCAACCAGGTTCTGCGCCTGGAATGCTGACACGATAAAGTGTCCGGCATTCTGCGTATTAGGCGTGATCGACATCGAACTGCTCAGCGTTCCCGCCGCATCGAAACATGCATTGCCCGTACAAGCCGTCCCGCCCGCAGGCTGAACGACCGCCGGATCAAAGCTGACCTGGAAGTCATACGAGATAATTCCGCGGCCCGTAGTATCACCTGCCGTTATCGGAACGGTAATAAGCGAACCCGGTGCAGCGGTCACGTTCGGCAGGGTCACAGTTACAGGCGGCGTGCCGGTAGCTGTCGCCGTGGGCGTTCCCGTGATCGTTGCAGTAGAAGTCGGTGTTCCGGTCGCTGTTCCGCTGACGGAAACACTTCCGTTTGTCGTCAGCGCCGGCGGATCGCCTTCGTTCCACACAAAGCCCGGATGGGGAACATTGTTAGGATCAGTGTAGTCTGCAAAGGTCAATGCCGTCGTTGTCCCTGACGCGCCGACAACGTCAAATTTGAGATTAATCAGCGTTCCGGCTCCCGCCAGATTCTGCGCCTGAAATGCCGAGATAATAAAGTGTCCCGCATTCTGCGTATTCGGCGTGATCGACATCGAGCTGCTCAAAGTTCCCGCCTGATCGAAACAGGCATTACCCGTACACGCAGCACCGCCCGAAGGCTGCACGACCGCCGGATTGAAACTGACCTGGAAATCATACGAGATGATCCCGCGGCCCGTGGTGTCGCCTACTGTCACCGGAACGGTGATCTGAGTGCCCGGCGAAGCGCTGATATTTGGCAACGCCACTGTCACCGGCGGTGTACCGGTAGCCGTCGGCGTCGCAGATACTACAGACGTCGGCGTATTGGTCGGTGTATTCGTCGAAGTTCGCGTCGGCGTGTTGGTCGGCGTATTTGTCGGCGTATTTGTCGGCGTACCGCTCACGCAGGGGCCGGCGAGGAGTTCGACAGTTGTCGTCGCGGTGGTCGCGTTGAAACCGTCGGCAACCAGCACTCGGCCGTCAGGCAGTGTGCCTTGGGCATGGCCGGCTCGTGCCGTTGTCATCGCAGGGCCGTTGCTGAACGTGCCGCTGCTGATCGTGAAGATGTGCGTCGCCGTGGTCGAAGCACCGCCCGAGTCCGCACCGTCTGTAATAAGCAGCTGGCCCGTGCCGTATGGCGAAACTGCTCCGTAGTTGCCGCGTGCTCCGACTGTGCCTGCCGAACCGAGGTTCGCCCAGGTGTTCGTTGTCGGGTTGTATCGCAGCAGCGTATCGACCGCCGTGAACGTGGCACCCGATATCGTGACTCCGCCGTAGACATAGATCAGCCCGCCGGCCACCGTTCCATAGGTGTTGGTGCGGCTGTCAAGAACCACTGCTCCTGTTGACCAGGTGTTGGTGGCGATGTCGTAGATCTGGTTGGTGTTGACTCCGTTGTTAAAGTCATCTCCGCCCATCACATAGAACTTGCCGCCCACTACCGCTCCCGCTGCCGCTTCGACGGCGGTCGGCATGTTTGCTCCGCTTGTCCACGCGTTGGTCGCGATGTCGTAGATACGCAGGGCGTTTGTCACCGTCGTGCCGCCGGTAAAGCCGCCGGCAACGTAGACCTTGCCGCCTGCTGCTCCCATCGTTCCCTGGCCGAGTGCGACCGGCAATGCTGCGAGGTCTTCCCAGGCGTTGCTTACAGGGTTATATCGTGAAAGTTTGTTGGACAACACAGGCGTTGCATCGATCGACTGCCCGCCGGCGATGTAGAGCTTGTTGTCTGTGCCAAGCACTCCCTGCACTGCATACCGTGCAGGTGCCTGCGCCGGGCCTGCT
>JANMDA010000377.1:0-5147 GCA_031376085.1 Chloracidobacterium sp. | reverse complement strand
CAGACGCTGATCGGCAACTTCGGGTCAACCAATGCCAACGGTATATGGAGCCTCTACATGCGTGACGACGCCGGAAACTTCTCCGCACCGACGGCGATCACTGGATGCGTGAACGGCGGTTGGGGACTAGAGTTCCCGGGTTCAACGGCGGCCAGTGCGTCGATCTCGGGACGCGTGACAACGGCAAGCAGCAACGGCATTCGCAACGCAACAGTGGTGATAACGGGTAACTCACTCACGGAGCCGCGTGTCACGACGACCGGTTCATTCGGCTACTTTACGTTCGAAGGCCTCGCGACTGGCGAGACGTATGTTGTGACGGTCAATTCACAGCGTTACACGTTCAGCACGCCGAGCCGCGTGGTCAGTCTTGTTGACAATGTGATGGATGCTGACTTTATCGCTGATCCACTGGAATGATTAGTTTCTGCGTTGATTTTAAACGCGAAGATCTGTTTCTAAAAATGCGAAGCCGTCTTGAATTTGTTGAAAAACAAATAGGTTAGGCGTTGTCGTGATTTTTGGCTGCTGTCGGGATTGTCCGGCAGGACTTCAAAATGCGGAAGTATCTCGCCGTCGCCGTGTTTCAGGTCTTCTTCCAGATCATGCGGCAGCGTGTAAACGTATGTATGTCCTGTAAGAAATGCCCTGTGCTCCGTCTCTGCATTGTGGTCGTAGATCGGAACGCGGTCAGGCCATTGAAATACCTCAGCTTCCCGCGGTGCCCACAAGCGTAAATCTTCGATTCGAAATTGAAACTCAGCCATTAATAAGATTGATTGCTGCGCCAAATTAATAGTTGCTCACTATTTTAACCTTGTCAATAATACGGAGGCTGATAGTATTTAATCCCTTTTTGATTAATAAGCACCATTTCGTGCGTTTGAAGCCCTAATCGTCAGCACAAGATACTTTCATTTTAATAATTAGCAAAAAATTCTTCAAAATGCAGGCATTTTTCGTTTTCTTGCATCTAACCTTTAATGGCACGGCCATTGCTAAAAAGCCTGTAGCAGAGTCCGACATGTCGTTTGAATATCTGCTCAATTTGGCCTTTGCTGAAAATTGTATTGGCCATCAAAGAAAAAGCCCGTTGCGAAGGGGAGAGCGCAGCGGGCTTTTTCTCTGCGCCGAGATAATCCGATGCCGATATTTGCGGGATTTTTCGACTCAGCATAAAATAGTTTCTTAATTACACACGCATTCAAAGACTTATATAAAAAGAGAGGAAAATAATGACTGGAAGAAATAAAGTTACGGTTGTCGGCGCGGGAAATGTAGGCGCTACCGCCGCTCATTGGATCGCCGCTAAGGAATTGGCGGACGTGGTTTTAGTGGACATTGTCGAAGGAACTCCGCAGGGCAAATGTCTCGACCTCGCACAGGCTGCTCCGATTGACGGTTTTGACGTTAAGCTTGTCGGCTCAAACAGTTACGAAGAGACGGCCAACAGCGATGTGGTCATAATCACTGCCGGATTGCCCCGCAAACCTGGTATGAGCCGCGACGATCTTTTGAAAACAAACTCCGACATTGTCGGCCAGGTTACCGATCAGGTCGCCAAACACTCGCCCAATTCGATCATCATCGTCGTATCAAATCCGCTCGACGCCATGGCACAGGTCGCGTTTCGCCGCTCGGGTTTCCCGAAAAATCGCGTTATGGGAATGGCCGGTGTTCTGGATTCCGCCCGCATGCGCTGTTTCGTCGCTGAGGAATTGGATGTCTCGGTCGAGAATGTCACCTGCTTCGTGCTGGGTGGACACGGCGACACGATGGTGCCGCTGCCGAGGTATTCGACCGTCGCCGGTATCCCGATCACTGAGCTTATCGCCAAAGACAAACTCGACGCCATCATCACACGCACCGCCAACGGCGGTGCCGAGATCGTCGGCCTGCTCAAAACAGGCAGTGCTTACTATGCACCAAGCTTAGGTGCAGTCGAGATGACCGAAGCGATCCTCAAAGACAAGAAGAAGATCTTACCCTGTGCCGTCTTTCTCGAAGGCGAATACGGCGTCAGCAACCTCTTCGTCGGCGTCCCTGTCAAACTCGGCAAAAACGGCATCGAACAGATCATCGAGATCAGCCTGACCAACGACGAACGCACCGCTTTGCATAAGAGCGCTGCCTCGGTTCAGGAACTCGTTGATATCTTAAATATTTGAGCTTAGTTTATTACTGAGAATATCGAGGCTATCCAGTGTTGGTAGCCTTTTTTCTTGCCCGGATGTGGGAATAAAATGAACATCCGATAATCGTCTGATCCATGCCGTTATTTCAATAATCTGACAAAACCAGCCTGTTCGAAGTTATGATCGGTGGTTAAAGCCTCGGTAAGTCCTAACTCTTGCATTAATACAAAACTTGTAGCATCTACCAAACTCCATTCCTTGTCTTGTCGTTCCTGAAGTAGGTTCCATGCTCTGTTGTCCAGCGTGGCGTCAATATGTAAGATCTCGATAAAGCTCGACGATCTTATTCCGTTATAAGGTCGATCCGTTTTGGTGCCTTAACCCTAAGCGGACTTATCAGAAGTGCGGCGAGTTCGGCAATTACATAGTTTGATGTAACGATACCGTCAGATCGTCGAGCTTCCAGATAAAAAGATGAAGCTTGTCGAGCGAACGTCTGCCGCGGGTCCGCAAGATGTCCCAACCAGAGGTATCGACAAAGATCCTCGTCATTCAGCCTCGTCCCGTAATTCGCGATATAAAGCTTCACCGATATACTTGTCATGATCGTCCGCCCAATCATGTATGTCAGTGTCGAGCGATCCGATGAATTTATCAAAAGGATCGTCCACGATCTCCGGCTCCTCATCCTTTGCCAGACGGTCAAGTGCGATCTCCTCGATCTGCTTACCGTTTTTCGCCGCCTTCTCGACAATCGACCGATAAAGCTTGTCAGGCACTTCGAGTGTTAGTGAATGCGTCATACAAACTACCTCTAAGGGATATTATCACGATTTGTTAAGGTTTTTCTGTCAAATTATGGTCATACCGTCATAATGAAACAACTTGCCTCTCGCCAGGAACGTCTGAAACCGTTTAACTTGGCAAACGGCTGATACTTACAATTCTCGTCGGAATAAACGTGTTCAAGCGTTTCGGGGAGTGTGTCAAATACCATTTGGCCTTCGTATGGACGGAGCAGTCCGCACATTTTCCTCTTTAGATAGTTTCACTTGTATTTTGCACACGCGTGAGCAAAGTAGATGCATGTCATTACGGGCTCCAGTCGGAAAGTTGCGTCAAATCGAGAAAGTTACGTCATATCGGGAAAATTGGTATTTCATTCGGGGACTAAAACTGCTAGCGTGATGCGGGATCGCTTTATGTTCAGCGATTTTGCTCTTTGATAATTATGAGATGGCCGGGTTAGTCCTGAAATAGGTTTACAGAATTTTTTTCAAAAACCGTGGGACAGAGCTGAAATGCAGCTGCAACCGCAATGTTTACAGTGTTTAGACTGTCCCACTTCGGGTTGGGACAGCAGTGGGACAGTGGGACAACGAATTGTGTGAAAAAAAACCGTGGGACAGTGGGACAGTGACTCAGAAAATCAATAAATACAATGGTTTAACCTGTCCCAAATCGTTTGGGACATCTGGGAACCGGGACACTTGGGACATCCGGGACACTTTTACCCTTGTCGCGGAAGAACGCCGCGGTATCTTGCCGCCTTTTTGACCGATTCGGTCAGTCAGATTGACCGAATAATTTCCACGTCAACACTCCTCCATTTCGTATAAACCCCATTATTTCTTCGTTTAGCTCTTTGGCACATTCCTTGTATATAGAAGACCGGCGGCATATGCCGTAAATTTCTCTGCCCCGGAAAAGGAGCCATGATTATTATGAGGATGTCAGTATTTGGTTTTGGAACGACTAGGCGATTTGCTGCGATAGCGATCCTTGCGTCGTTTGTATTTTCAAATGTGTTTGCCGGAAGTGCGATGCGCGGCGGCGAACTTAATATAGTTTCGAAGTCATCCGCGACGGCGAAATGGACCACCGATTTGACGCAGCTTGGCCGTGAAGGAAGATTGCGTGAAAATCTAAACTTTGAAAACGAAACGCTTCGTCTCATCAAAGTGTTAGCAGAAGGTGGAGTTCGTCAGCCGGTTATTGTTGACGAGGACAAAGCAGTTCAGGAAACGGTTGTCGAGCAGCTTGCTCTGCGCATTGCAAAGGGCAATGTGCCGAAGGAACTCGCCGGCAAGTCGATCGTTAAGATCGAAACCGACGGCCTGTTCTCAAATGCACCAACCTCGGCCGACGCAGCTAAGGTCATTGACGCGATCGTTAATGACGCGGTCGCTTCGAAGGGGCAGACGATCCTTTATGTCAACGAGTTGACCAGTTTTGTCGGCTCTCGTGCCGCGACAACAAATCTTCTTAACGCTATTGCTGAGGGGAAACTCGTCATGGTCGGCGGCAGTTCGGCCGTCGCCTATGACGAGCAGATCGAATCTCAGCCCGAGATAGCTGCTTATTTTGCCGGCATTCTTGTTGCCGATAAGAATGGCAATGCCAAAGTTGATGCAGGCCGTGAAGATGACAGCGACGGCTATCGCGGCGATAATGTTTCGCCCGATATGCGTGAAATGCTGGCGAACGACACGACTGGCGGAACGAAACGCATGGATGTGATCATTCAGGCCAAGGACGCGGAAAACCAGGCGCTGCGTGCGATCATGTCGCAGAATAATATTCAGCTAAGCGACAGAATCGGAAATAGCGATACGCTCGTCGTCAATCTGCCGCTTGGCTCGGTTAACGAGCTTTCTCAGAGCGGACTGATAAACTATATGTCGCCCGACCGCGAAACGAAATCCACCGGACATATCGAGACCACGACGGGGACGAGCCTCATGCGTTCCCAACCTTCGGGTTTCGGACGTTCGGCCGCTTACACGCTTGACGGTACCGGCGTCGGTGTAGCAGTTTTAGATTCGGGTATTTATGCCGCCCAAAAATCATTTAACGACGGCACCTCGTCAACGCGCGTAGTCTATAGCAAAAGTTTTGTCACGGGAGTTACTTCAACCGAAGACGATTACGGGCACGGAACACACGTTGCCTCGATCGTAGCCAGCAGTGCAACTAGAAATTCGAATGCTTACAAAGGAGTCGCCCCAAAAA
>JANMDA010000375.1:0-4835 GCA_031376085.1 Chloracidobacterium sp. | reverse complement strand
CTTTTGGGGGGACGACGACGATCATTGATTTTGCGGTGCAGACGAAGGGCGAATCGATGACCTCGGGCGTCGATGCGTGGCACAAAAAGGCCGAGGGCAAGACGGCGATCGACTACGGGTTTCATCTGATCACGACGGAGTTTGAGGACGGCGATGAGAAAGAGATGTATAAACTGATGGACGAGGGGATCACCTCGTTCAAGTTGTTTATGGCATATCCGGGCGTGTTTTTGGCGGACGACGCAACTATCTTTCGCGCGATGTCGGCAGCGGGGGCACGCGGCGGTCTGATATGCATGCACGCTGAGAATGGCATTGTCATTAACGAGATCATCAAACGATTTTTGGCCGATGGACGAACCGCTCCGAAGTATCACGCTCTGACGCGGCCGACGATAGCCGAGGCTGAGGGGGTTCACCGCGCTATCGCAATTGCAGAGATGGCCGAGTCGCCGGTTTATATTGTTCACCTTTCGTGTACTGATGCGCTCAATCAGGTGCGGCAGGCGCGTGATCGTGGAATTCCGGCGTTTGCCGAGACTTGTCCGCAATATCTTTTCCACTCGATCGACGATTACGGCGACGGTTGGGATGGTGCGAAATATGTGATGACGCCGCCGCTGCGTGAGAAACATAACTGTGCCGAGCTTTGGAAAGGCCTGAAAATGGACGACCTGCAGGTGATCTCGACCGACCATTGTCCATTCTGTATGAAAGAGCAAAAGGAGTTAGGCAAAGATGATTTCTCAAAGATCCCAAACGGTGCTCCCGGCGTCGAGAACCGGATGAATCTTATCTACAACGGCGGCGTGGTAGAACAACGAATTTCTTTGAATAGATTTGTTGAACTAACCTCGACCGCTGCGGCTAAAATGTTTGGCCTCTTTCCAAAGAAAGGCACAATCGCTGTCGGTTCCGACGCAGACATCGTCATTTTTAACCCCGACACCGAACACACCTTCGGCGTCGAGAACGAACATATGAATGTCGATTATTCGTCCTACGAAGGCTGGAAGATGAAAGGCAAAGTCGAGACTGTCCTTTCACGCGGTTGCATCGTTATACAAAACGGCGAACACACCGGCAAACAAGGCGACGGGCAATTTCTCAAACGCGGTGAGTGTGTGAAGATCTGATAGTATCAGCCACGAATGCACGAATAAGAAATAGATTCGTGCATTCGTGGCTAAATGCCTTTTCACGCTGATATCACTAGCTCTCAGTGATCTTTCTCGTCAAATTTATCTGTGGCGGCTCTGCGGCAACCTCTTCGACGATCTTAAAAAATTCTCCAAAAAACGGCGTGGCAAAGTGTTCGTCGATGGCGGCTTTGTTGATCCATGTTTCGTGCCAGAAAAAGACGGTTTCGTCTTCGATGGATTGATGGATGTCGTAGTTTATGTTGCCAGCTTCATTTCGCGAATCCGCCACAATTGCGACCGCCGCTGTTTTTAATTCTTCGATCTTGTCGGCTTTTACTTTTAGGCGTGCGATCAGCACAATGATCTCATCATTCATATAGTTTCTCCTGTTTTTATCGAATTCCTTTATTCAAACGAAAGATCGGATAGCTAATCGCTAAAATTCCAAGTGCGTAAAGGCTAGGGTAAGGATTACTGTAAATATAACCGATCGAAAGCAGCACGGAAAAGATAAGCATCAAGCCCGGCAAATAAGGATAACCCCAGGCTCGAAACGGGCGCGGCAGATCAGGTTCGCGTTGACGTAGTATAAATAGTGAAACTATCAAAAAAATGGTGATGACGACAAGGAAGAATTGTCCGATCGCCAACAACAGTTCAAATGTACCGATGGCTGACAACACTATCACACCTAAAGCCGTTGTTAACAGAGCAAAAACAGGCGTACCGCCTTTGTTAACTGTTTCGGCCTTTTTTGTGAACAAACCGTCACGCCCCATTGCAAATAGGATACGCGGAGCCACCATCATTATGGCGTTGATAATTCCTATAAGTGAAAGAAGCGCCAATATTGTTACGATCTGACCGCCGCGTGCGCCAAAGATCAGGTTCATCGCATCACCGCCGGCAAACTTTGCTCCCGCAAGGCTCGACATCGGCAGAACGTAGAGCAGCGCTGCGTTGACCAGCAAATAGATCGCAATCACCACAGCGATCCCGCCAAACATCGAGCGCGGAATGTTCTGCGACGGGTTTGTGTCTTCCTCAGAAAAATAGATCGGCCCGTACCAGCCGTCGTAGGTTCCAAGCACAAGCTGAAACGCGAGAATAAAGGCAACAAGTGACGGCAAAAAACCTGTCGGCACTGTGGCCACAGTTTGTGCCGCACCGGCCTGAGCATGTCCTCCGCCGAAAATGAAACACGCTATAACAAATGCTATGAGAGCCAGGGCTTTTAAGAAGCTCGTTATTTTTTGTGTCTCGCTGCCCGCGCGCAGTCCGATCAAATTTACGGCGGTAACTGCAACCAATATAGAAACGCTGAAAATTACTCTGCCGCCTGTCAGATTCGGCGCAAAAAGAGTGGCGGCATATTCGCCAAAAACAATACTGATAAAGGCGATCCCAAGCGTCTGGTTGATCCAATCGCTCCACCCGACGACGAAGCCGCCGTAATCGCCAAATGCTTCATGAGCATAGACATAAAAGCCGCCGGCTTTCGGGATCATAGTTGCCAGTTCGGCGAGATAATTGGCGCCGAGCAGACAATAAATGCCGCCCAGCGCCCAAGCCAGCATGATCGGCCATACTGAACCGAGCTGTTCAGCAACGCCGCCCGGATTGCGAAGAATTCCTACCCCGACCGTCGCACCGATCCCGACCGCAAGGCCGAAACCGACGCCGAGAATTCTTAACAATTTGCCGCTTTGGGTATTTTGCGGCGCAACGATATTTTGAGAGGCTTCCATTTTATTATTGTGACAATCCTATTGAGTCACCGGCGTTTCCATATAAAGGGCTTCGAGCCATTTTCCGCCGCGTTTGACATAAACCACTGAGGAACGAACATTCGATGGAATTGTTTTACCGCCGCACACGCCGTCCTGCATCGCTGTATAGGTCATCAACGCAGAATCCTTGTCGATCATCACAAACTGAAAATTGTCGAGCGAATAACTTTTGACTTTGCAATCGGTTGCAGTCGATTTGACGACCGCTGCTTTATCGTAAACTCCATCAGAGTTTACCAATAAGAACTCTTCAGTTACGTTATTGCGTGTCCATGAACCGTCGTTATTTTTCCACGCTTCCCAACCTGCTTTTTCGATCGCAATGATCTGAGTTTTAACCTTGTCATCATTCGACATGTTCTTTTGGCCAAAAGTGACGGATGTGGCGGCGATTGTGATCATCAAGATCATCATTAACTTTTTCATTTTTGTTTTCTCCTATTTTCTAAATTATGCGGCGGTAAATCCGCCGTCGATCATGTGAATTGAGCCCGTGCAGTACGATGCTTCTTCGCTGGCTAGAAATAGTGCAAGATTGGCAACTTCCTCATTTGTGCCGTAGCGTTTCAGGGCGATCAATTGAGAAAAACCGGCTCGCATTGTATCGGGATCGTTGGGTGACAGTTGAGTTTCTATAGAACGGATCATACGGTTATCAATCGGGCCGGGAGCGATCGCGTTGACACGAATATTGAACGGCCCTAATTCAAGTGCCGCACACTTTACCACACCGCAAACGGCATGTTTGCTGGCGAAATAAGGAGAACCTGCCGGCACACCGATAACACCTGATATTGACGAAAGTGCGATCATCGACCCTTTGCCACGCTTTTTCATAGGCTCAACGCAGTATTTCATTGACAGCCAAACACCGATCACATTGGTTCGGAGAACTTCTTCAAAATTCTCGACCGTTTGATCTTCTATCAATGCGATCTTGCCTTCGATGCCTGCGTTCGCCAACAGAATATCGACACCGCCGAAGGCCTCGACTGTTGCCGCAACCGCTGCGGCAGTTGCCTGTTCGTCAGTTGCGTCTGCGACTGAGGTCGCCAGATTGTCGAAAGCCGAAAGACGCTGGCGCGTCTCGCCAAGTTTCTCCGCTGAACGGCCAACGAGCATTACGCTTGCGCCTTCTTCAAGAAATCGTTTTGCCGTTGCCTCGCCGATGCCGCCGGTTGCTCCGGTGACGATCGCCACTTTTCCATCAAGTCTTTTCTGATTCATATGCTTTCTCTGACTGAAAGAATTTACCACAGAGAACACAGAGGGCACAGAGTTAAAGGGATTTTTGATTTCTCTGTGCTCTCTGTGTTCTCTGTGGTGAATAGTTCTTAAACTACTTCTTTGGTTCCAGAACGATCTCGCGGGCAAGGCGATTGCCTAAGACCTCGCGGATCTGCAAGCGCTCTTTGTAGCCCTGCATCTGTTTTGCGTCGTCACCGACAACGGTTTGTGCCAGGCTGTCTGCTTTCGATTGCATGGCTTCGTATGTGGCCATGTCCTTGTATTCAGTCAAAAGCAGCATGTTCCAATCCCCACTGCCGTGCATTTCGGTTTGCAGGACCATGTAGGAAAGGATAATTCCCTCTTTCTTCATGGCTTCCTGCTGTTTTTTCCATTCCGTAGCAAGATAGTTTTTGTAAGCGTTATCCATGCCGGGCTTTACCTGTATCTGACCAATTCCCCAAACCGAACCGTTGCTAAACGGACGATTGACCTGTGCGGATGTGACGATGCTCATTGTCAGCATAAGGACGAAGAGCGAACAGAGTATTGTTAAATTGCGTTTCATAGTTTTTTTCTCCTGTTTTGTTTTTATAGTGAGTTTGTTATTCGGCTAAGCGCGTGTTGCCTGCGGCGACCAATTGCCAGCGGCCTTTTATCTTGACGAAGGTTGCAG
>JANMDA010000359.1:0-4016 GCA_031376085.1 Chloracidobacterium sp. | reverse complement strand
GGTTGCGTCTCCGCTGCCGCCGCTTAAGTTTGCGACAAATGTCATCATCTCACCAGGATTGGTAAGGCCGGAAGGACCATTGACAGTAACCGTTGGACACGAACAAGCTTCCTCGCAATCACATTCTTTAACTGTGATCGTCTGGGTATTAGTCTTGCCGCATACGCCGCAGCCGTCATCGACGCCTGTTGTGATCGTATAAGTTCCAGGTTGTGCTCCGCTGAGGTCCCACTGGACATTTGCACCCTGTCCGATAACACGTCCGCCGGAGACGGTGTAGTTATAGGTCAGGACATCGTTTTCCTTGTCGCTCGCCTTGGTTGCAACACCAACTGTCTTGTTGTCGTCGCATGAGCCGGATCGTGGTTTCTTTCCAGCCGGGCAGGGTAGTGTAATAACAGTTGTGCTCAAGTTTACCGAATCGACATTAGCAGCTACATTTGTCTCTGCTCCCTGTCGAGGTTCGCGTCGTCCGACCCAAAGCTGGGCAATGTAGCCGCTCGGGTTTGTCGAAGCAACGAAACCGCTCGGAACAGGCGTATCGCCAAAGCTCCTCTTGCCTTGCTGATTAAGATTGGCACGGTAAGCACCGCCAAAACCCCACCAGCGTGCCGGGAAGATACGAATACCGGCAATACCGTCGAGCGGATTTCGCTCAAACGCATTAGGAGTGCGTCCGCCGACATAGTGGACAGATCGAAGCTCCAAAATGTACTGCATGTACTTGTTGACCGGAAAATCAGCACCGATCGAGGTCAAAAGCTCATCAGGCCGATCAAGCAGCGTGTAGTCATTACCGCCAAATGTGCCTTTCGGATTAGTAGTGTAGGTATATCCCACATTACCCGAAAGGTTGATGTGCTCATGAAGCCTTGCATCAGCAAAGAACGTCAAATTGACATCGCCCTTATTAGCACCCGGCCCCGAACCGCGCTGCATCATGTTAAAGCCAGAAAAACTGTCCGCAGTGTCGAGATACCAGCGATACGAGGCGATCAATCCGTAGCCGACCGCACTCTGGGTGTCATTCATTCTCCATTTAACACCGAAATCCATCGAGTTAAACGACGAAGTGCCCCAGGTTCGATTGATAAAAGGAGCGTCAGCCATATAGGACGGAGCGTTGGTAAATATAACCGGTGCTTCTACACCGCCGCCACCTTCACCGCCGCCGCCGACAATAGTTGTTGACAAAACAACACCTGGCAGGATGCTGCCGTAAACCGAGCCAATGCCGGGGAAAACTCCGGCAGAACCACCCGACCTGGGCTGACCGAATGCCGAATTGCCTACGAAAGGAAATTGGACAAATGGAGCTGAGCCCGTGGGCCGAAATGCTGCGCCCGCACCGCTGCGAGCAAGTATGATCGCCGGTGCGCTTGTAAACGAGCCGTCGATTCTAACCTGCGAATTCGGCAGGTAAAAGCCGGATAGGTTTCGCGGCGCATTTACATGAACGCCGCGCCAGGCTTCTGTCGTAAAGAATAATTCCAGATTGTTTGAGACACCGATCTGAAAGCTAAGCGGTACCGATGTGATGTCAACATCACCCGGATCGCGGTCATAATTGCTGTAGGCAGCACTAAAAGTGTATTCACCCTTTCTGAGCGTTTGCCCGTCATAGACCGTAAACAACCCCGTGGGACCGCCAACGGGACCGCCGGTCCCGACTGTCGGGGCCGTGTTTCGATCGTCCTTGTCGGACCGCTTTTGGGCCGATACTGCGAATACAAGCGTTAATATAATTAAAGTAACGATGTACGCTTTGATAGCCAGTTTCATCACATTCCTCCGCCGAAAATAAAAAATTAAATTTCAATACGCAGCTTTTAAAAACAATATCTGATCAATTATTTTCAAGAGCTGCCAAATTACAACACACGCAACGCTTCTACCCTTTACAGGGTAGAGTCATTATGCGTGGTTAAAAATACAAGATAAGTCCATATCTCACGTTAGTTTATAACGGAGTAGTGCCTTAAAGTCAATAAATACTATTTAATAACTTTAATTCTCCCAGTAAAAAGATAACTTACATCCCCGCGAAAATCAAGCATTCACGCAACTTTTAACAGCTTTTATGCGTAAATGCCTCGCATCCGTGTGTCATATGCGACACGGTCGATGGCCAGCATATATGCAGCGGTTCGCGAATCAACACCATGCTTGTCAGAATAATGAACAAGCTCATTAAAGCTTGCAACCATTTTATCCTCGAGGCGGGCATTCACTTCAGCTTCTGACCAGAAGTAGCCGATGCGGTCCTGAACCCACTCAAAGTACGAAACCGTCACGCCGCCGGCATTTGCGAGAATATCGGGAATAACGAATATTCCTTTGTCATGCAGTATTTTGTCGGCTTTTGGCGTAGTCGGGCCGTTTGCGCCTTCGGCAAGTATCTTGCACTTGATGCGGTCCGCATTTTCGGATGTGATCTGGTTTTCCGTCGCGCACGGTGCGAGCACATCGCACTCGATCTCTAACAGGGCCTTATTGTCAACACGGTCGGCGTCAGGATAGCCTTCGAGCGATTTGTTGGTTGCAAGGAATTGCATGACCTTTGGTATATCAAGGCCTTTATCGTTATAAATGCCGTTGCTGATGTCCGATATTGCGACAACTTTATAACCTTTTTCATGCATCAATTCGGCTCCGATCCCGCCGACGTTCCCCGATCCCTGAACTACGACCGAAGTCTGCTGCGGCGTGAGGTCATATCGTTTGATGGCCTCATTTACCGTAAACAAAACGCCGCGTCCGGTCGCCTCGCGACGACCCAATGAACCGCCCAATGCCACTGGTTTACCGGTAACAACGGCGTTTACTGTGTGCCGCATATGCATTGAATAAGTGTCCATTATCCATGCCATGGTCTGCTCGCCGGTATTCATGTCGGGCGCGGGCACATCCTTGTCAGGCCCGATAAAATCGATCAACTCCGAAGTATAACGCCGCGTCATACGCTCGATCTCGCCGAGAGACATTTGGTGAGGATCACAAATGATCCCGCCTTTTGCACCGCCGAACGGGACGTTCACGACAGCGCATTTCCACGTCATCCATGCCGAAAGAGCCTTCACCTCGTCGAGCGATACATCCGGCGCATAGCGAATGCCGCCTTTTGCCGGCCCGCGTGCAAAATTGTGCTGAACGCGAAAGCCTTCAAACACCTGAATGTGTCCTGTGTCCATTCTCACCGGAATATAGACCTTTAATTCACGGCTCGGCACACGCATCACGGCGTACAGATCTTCTTCCAGATTGAGAAGCTTCGCCGCGCGGTCAAACCGCTCACTCATCGCTTCGAAAGGATTCTTTTCGTCGCTGCCCTTAAACCGCCGCATTTCATCAGCCATCGGATTTGCCATTTATAATAATTCTCCAGCTTAAACCTATTCGGTCAGTATTTTCTTTTATAGTATCGAAATCACGCGCATCCAACAATTCGCCAAAGCCTCGCATCTGAATACAGTTAAACTGTTCTGCCTCTTTCGCAAAGTGCGATAAGCAGGCTCTGGAAATTTTCGTAAAAAAGATGCGATCATTTTCGGCAGGAAAACTCGATTGTGGTTCGCGTTCAATCTGAGAATCTTAACCTACCAAAAAGACAGAACGCAAATCTTTGAGAATAAAAAGTTGATTCGCTGATGCATTGCAAAATTCGGACTCTTTTTTAATGAGATGATGCTAATATTTAGATGTACTTTTAAGGCAATGAATAGATCCTCGACGGCACAATCTCATGCGTTACCTTTAAGTGTCTTTGTTTTTTTACTCACCGCCTTTTTGCTTTTCATTCCTTCAATTGCGGCTGCTCAAACAGATGACGATGCGGCCGATCCCGTTGTTGTCTTCAACAGCGCACAAGACCTACACGAAAAAAGCGATTACGCGGGCGCGATCGAGCTTTATAAAAAAGCACTTAAGATCGAGCCGAATTTCCCCGAGGCCGAATATCAATGCGGCATCTCTCAACTTACTCTTGGCCAAAATGCCGAGGCGGAAAAATCATTTCG
>JANMDA010000318.1:0-2915 GCA_031376085.1 Chloracidobacterium sp. | reverse complement strand
ACAAGAAAGGCTTCGTCCGTTTTGGACGAAGCCTTTTTGATTAGATTTAACGATAGCAATTTAGTTTACGGTTTCTGAGATCTCATCAGCGGGACGCAATGCTTCCATGTTATTGGCATCAGCCACGATCAGCGGAAGTTCGTCGAGTACGACCGTATTTGCAATGGTCTGGATCCAATAAGTTCCTGCATTTGGAAAAACGACGTTGACAAAAAAGCTGACGTTGTCCGTAAAGCCGCCCTCGGCGAGTTCGATCTTTGTCGGCTGTGAGGTGACGACAAGATTTGATTTGTCGGGCGACAAAACCCTGATCTCCGTTTCGTGACTTCCCTGTCCAGTCCAATGGTTAATGACAGCGAACTTGATCAGCGAAACGGGCAGCTTCTCGACCATGATGTTCTGAAAAATTCCCATTAGCGAGATCTTGTTACCCATCTCGACGCGAACGTCATCGCACAGTAAGGTATAAAGTAATTTTAGGTTAGGTGTTTGCATTTGTTTTTTATCAAAAAAGATTCGCAGTTTGCTACAGTTTACCTTATCACTTAAAACTTCTCACTTATCACTTATTCGGATTAAGTAAAATGTGATAAGTGAGAAGTCATAAGTTAGGCAGCGCCGTTTGTCTTAAACCACGCCAGAAGTTTTTTCCACGCATCCTCTGAGGCCTGCTTGTTGTAATTTGGCCGGTAGTCGGCATGAAAGCCGTGATCCGCATCAGGAAAAACAATGATCTCAGATTTCGATTTCCCTTTTTTAAGTTCGACTCGCATGCGTTCAACCCCTTCGACCGGAATGCCTTTGTCGAGCCCGCCATATAAACCGATGACCGGTACTTTTAGCTCTTTCGCATGATCGATCGGCGTTGTCGGCTGCAAAGCGTTGACAGGAGAATTCGGCGTTGGAACGACGCGACCATACCACGCGGCACCGGCCTTCACCTTTGGGTTATGGGCCGCATAGAGCCAAACAATTCGCCCCCCCCAGCAGAAACCGGTGATCGAAAGTTTTTTCGTATTGCCGCCGTTCTTTGCTGCCCAAGCGACCGTCGAATCCAGATCGGACATCGACTGTGTGTCGGGAATCTTTGAATAAACCTCGCGGTTGATCTCGCGGGCATCTTTAAGATTTTTGACCTCGCCTTGCCGTGCATACAATGCCGGAGCGATGGCTAGATAGCCGAGCTTCGCAAACCGTCGGCAAATATCCTGTATCCATTCGTGCACGCCAAAGATCTCGTGTACGACAATCACAACCGGAAATTTGCCGCCTTTTTTGTCCGGCATCGCCCGATACGCCGGAATTTCACCATCGGCAACGGGAATTTTAACTTCGCCAACGATCAGGCCTTTATCGTTAGTTCTGATCTGCGTCTGTGCCTGAACAGGCATCACCGCGGCGGCAAATGTGCCGGCAGCAAGGATCGATGTCACTAGAAATTCACGGCGGTCAAAGGTCGGCGCTTCCGGGAATAAATTAACTATGTCCTGACGCATAAGTTTTTCTTCTGCAATTGCAACTATAGTTAGATTTTACTTTTCCTTTGGCCGAGGTCAAAGTATAATTCGAGAAAAGAATTTATGTTAGTGTTCGTTCTCATTGGACTTTCGCTTGTTCTGCTCGGTATTGTCGGGCTGCAGTTCATGTATATGTTTTATGTGGAAAGAATGTATAAGGAACGCCGAAAGCACATTCAGACACTGGAAGACAAAGCCGAAAAACTCTCCTCAAAGCTCGAAGCCGCCCAAAAACAAATTGTGGAAAAAGACGCCTTGATCAAAGATTCTGCTGAAATGAGAAAGGATAATGAGGTCTGGGCTGAAGTGATCGACGAGCGTTAAACTTCCAATTCCACAATTGTAGCTCCCCAGCTGCCCGAAAACTCGGGAGCATTCTTGAAGGTCTTCACAAAATCCGTCTCCGATAAAACCTGTCTCACGATCTCACGCTGCACGCCGACGCCTTTGCCGTGAATTATCCTGACGATCGAAAAACCTTTTTTGTGAGCTTCTTCCAAATAAGCCTCGACCACGGCCCGAATCTCTTTTGGGCTGAATGAGTGGAGATCGAACGAGTCCGTTATCTCGATCTCGACTGGTTCGAGAAATGGATTGTCAGCTGATTCCATCACTTAATAGCCTTTGTCTGGTATTGTGCGATATCTTCGGGCGGCGTGACACGCATACGATTTTTGTCTTTAGACACAATGAATCTTTTCTCGTCCATCTGACCCGAAGGATTGCGCACGGTAACGCTGAAAGTCTTATTGTCGCCCTTACCATCGACCTTTAAAGGCAGCATCCCCCAAACTTCCATTCCAGGACTTGATCGCCAGACCGTGTAGTAACTCTGATCGTATTTATCAAAAGCGAGAACAAGAATGCTGTCAAAATCAGGCTCAACGCCGTCAATGGGTTTTGAGTAATTGCTTCGAGCGAGTACCACCCAACTTCCCGGAGCCAACGACTTATCGCCCGATCCGACCTTGTTTGCCGAATCGGCATCAAGTCGCTGCCATGTCACAAATTTGCGATTATTTTGCTGAAAGAAAACAATATCAGTCGGCACCTGAAGCTCGACCTGCCGTCCAAAAAGCCAGCCTGCCGGAGCCGGCGAAACCGACGGATCAAGCCGCACAAGATACCAGATGTCGTATTTATCATCAATCTTTTCCGGCTCGCCTTCCTTGGCAGCCTCAATCTCTTCGTTCTTGGATCGCTTGCCCGTTTTCTGCTGACCCTTCGGAGCATCGTCAACGTCCGGAACTTCCTGTTTTGGCACAAATTTCCACGACATGATCTCAAAAGTGGAGCTGTGAGCAAGCTTGAATAACACGTTCTCAGGACTCATATCCGGTGCGGAACGCAGATTTGAGCCGGATCGGATTATTCCGGCGGCTTGCGGCGGCTGATCCT
>JANMDA010000027.1:0-4193 GCA_031376085.1 Chloracidobacterium sp. | reverse complement strand
AGGGCTGGAGGTTCGGTTAGCGTACAGGTTTTGATAGATGAGGGCGGACGCGTTGTTTCCGCGAGTGCCGTCAGCGGTCATCCATTGTTGCGAGCTGCGGCAGTTTCTGCTGCACAAGGTGCACGGTTCAGCCCGACGCTTTTGACAGGCCAGCCAGTTAAGGTTTCGGGTGTTATCACATATAATTTTGTTCCGTAAGGAACCAGCTATACTTTGCGGAAAAGTTCATCTACACTTTTCCGCTTAGTCTATATTTACGCTATTATTTAGATTCTTTTGATTTCTTTGGAGGAAAAATCATGACATTTCTGTTCGCCGACGCAGGCGTTTCATTGGGTATTTACGACATCGCAAAAAGCCTGACTATTCCGGGTTGGGGGGTTATTATTACGCTCTTGATCCAGTCGGTTTATTTGATCGCGGTTGGTATCGAGCGCTGGTTGACTTATAACAAGGCCAAACAGCAATCCCGTCAATATGCTCCTAAAGTGGCGCAAGCTCTGAAAAACGGCAATATTGACGAAGCGATCAATATTAGCGATAAGCACAAAGATTCGCACCTTGCAATGGTCGTGTCGTCCGGTCTTAAAGAGTTCGCCGCTCATCAGGGCAGCACAGAGATCAGCAGCGACGAAATGGCCGCGTCCGAGCGTGCACTTGAGCGTGCCATCGCAGTTAAGACCGCAGAATTGAAGCGCGGTCTCGGCGGGTTAGCCACAGTTGGGTCAACGGCTCCGTTTGTGGGACTTTTCGGAACGGTCGTCGGTATCATCGGAGCCTTCCAGGCCTTGAAGGCCAACGAGAACGCCGGTATCGGTGCTGTCGGCGGCGCCATTTCCGAAGCATTGATCGCAACTGCGTTCGGTATTTTGGTGGCGGTTCCGGCTGTGTGGCTGTTTAACTATTTTACGAATAAAGTGACGAGCTTTGGCGTTGAAATGGAAAACTCCGCTTCGGAGCTTGTCGACTATTTCATCCGTCAGCGGGCAAAGAACTTACGCGGTTAAGCAGGCAGGCCTTTTAGTTTCGGATAGGAGAAGTTGCTATGAGCATGAAGATCGGTGGAACCGATGAATTTAACTCTGAGATCAACGTAACGCCCATGGTGGACGTGATGCTGGTGCTGCTGATCATTTTTATGATCGTCACACCGCTGCTTCAGGCCGGCGTTTCGGTAAACCTTCCGAAAGAGATGCTAAGTCCCGATCCGGATGAAGAGATCGCTAAGGACACCTCCGTCGTGGTAGCGATCACAAAGGACGGCACCTTTAATATCGGCAAGCAACAATATCCTATCGACGCCCTTGAGGACGTGATAAAGAAACGCATGGAAGGCAAAACGCCTGAAAAACGGGTTGTTTACATTAAAGCCGACATTGACGTCGATTACGGCAAGGTTGTGCAGGCCATCGACACGATTCGCAAGGCGGACATTGATAAGGTAGGCTTGGTTGCCGACAAGAAGAAAGGAGTCGAGGCACCTAAATAAATTGATCGAGCTTTCCGTAATCAGGAAAGGTTCGGGGAAGGAACAAAATGGGAATGTCAGCGGGCAGCTCTTCTGGAGGAGCCACACCACATATTAACGTAACACCTTTGATTGACGTGCTACTCGTCTTGTTGATCATCTTTATGATTATTACACCGCTGAAGCCGAGCAGGTTTGAGGCAAAGGTTCCTGCCGAGCCTAAGGATTTGCCTCAGCAGGTCATTAAACCGAATCCGCTGACGCTTGTTGTTGCTATTAATAAAGAGACAAAGGCAATAACGCTCAATAATGATCCGTTCGGCGATGTTTCAAACACAGATGCTTTGAGCAACAAGCTTCGCGAGATTTTTAAGGACAGGGAAAACCAGGGAGCATTTCGCGAAGGAACCAATCAGGTTGAAAAGACATTGTTTATTAAATCCCCGAAATCTGTTCACTACGGCGATGTTGTCAAGGTGATCGATGCCGTTAAGTTGGCCGGCGCTGAGCCGATCGGGTTACAGATCGACGATCTGGCAGAATAAATTGGCTATAAAGGATGCAGGCAGGGATGTTAGCTTCTCAACAGCATCATCGGCCGTGAATGGAGTCAAATGATGAGATTCTCTCGTTTTGGGGTTGTTGTAATAGTATCAATTACCGTTTTGGTTGGTGCCAATTGCGGGACATATAACCGTATCATGGCCAGAAAGAGCCTGGTCGATGGTTCAAAGGCCTATAAGGATCGGCAGTTCAAAGAAGCGGAAGATCTGTTCAAAGACGCTGTGGCACGCGACCCTAAGGGCGAAAGTATTGAAGGCAAGAGTGCACAGCTTTTTCTGGCCCGCACTCTGCATTCGGAGTATATCGGTGATCGTCAGAAAAAGGAATTGGCAGAAGAAGCCATTACCCAATATCAAAAAGCATTACAGCAAAACCCCAACGACCAGAGTTCCTATAAGGCTATTGCAAGCCTTTATGAGAATCTCCAGAAAAAAGATGAATGGCTGCAATTTGTAACCGCAAGGTCCGCTAATACAACTATTCCTCCAGAGCAAAGGGCAGAGGCCTTGACCTCGCTCGCTGCTAAGAAAAATACCTGTGCCAACGACATAACCGATACCGAGAAGACGAAAAAGGCAGTTACAAAAGACGGCAAGCAAACTTTCCAGTTCGTGAAGCCCGAAAATCCACAAGATCTTGAAACACTGAAAGGCTGTGTCGATGAAGGAACGAAACTAATAGATCAGGCGGTTGCATTGGAGCCAGCCGATGTAAAAAGTGCGACGAGCCTCGATCCCAAGACTCTGACTGATCCGCAGTTAATTGCAAAGCAAGAGCTGCTCAAGGTATTTGAATCTACAAGGTCTTACAAAGCTAGTCTTGTGTTTCAGGCAATGCGCCTTGCCGAGATGGAAGGCAGAACACCTGACGCTGACCGTTTTAAGGCAGAGGGTGACGTTGCCCGTAAGAATTTCCTCGATCTGAGCGATATAGTCAAGAAACTTCAGGCTGAGGTTGATTGGCGTCTAGCTGCAAAAGAGGCCGAAGCGACCGGAGGAGATAAAGCCAACAGCAACGCTGCGGGAACTAAAAAATAGCCAAGATTTTTCTTCTTCAATCAGGCGATGCTCAATTACAATCTAATTGGGCGTCGTCTTATTATTTTTGAGAGCGACGAGTAAGGCGTGAAACGGCGTTGAGATAACGCATAACTCTTGCAAACATATGATTCGGATCGAAGATGTCATCGCGACTGTTACACAAAATCGGCCTGGGGCCGATGTCGATCTGATCCGCCGCGCTTACCTTTTTTCTGCACTTCACCACCGCGGCCAAACGCGGGCCTCAGGTGAGCCCTATCTTGTTCACCCGCTTGAGGTCGCCGAGATACTTGCGACGATGCGTCTGGACGAAGTGAGCGTGTCCACAGGGCTGCTGCACGACGTTGTGGAAGACACGCTGGTCGATTTGGACACGATCAGATCGTATTTTGGGGATGAGATAACACTGCTGGTCGATGGGCTGACAAAGATCGCGCATATCAGTAACCTTTCCAAAGAAAAACAGCAGGCCGAAAACGTTCGTAAAATGGTCCTCGCGATGACGACCGACGTGCGAGTGGTTTTGATAAAACTGGCTGATCGATTGCATAACATGCGTACTATGCAGTATCTCAAACCTGATAAACGGGAACGCATTTCGCAGGAAACCCTCGATATTTATGCCCCGATCGCCCACAGGCTGGGAATGGGTAAGATGCGCAGCGAACTTGAGGACCTTGCTTTTCAAAACCTTTATCCTGACGAATACAAACGCCTAGCGAAAGAGGTCGATGCCCGCCGTCCCGAACTCGAAGCCGCACTCGAAAAAATAAAGGCGACCATTAGTGAAAAGCTGGCTGAGAATGAAGTTCCGTTTGTCGAGATCGAGGGCCGTGTCAAACGTCTTTACTCACTTTGGAAAAAACTTAAAAAACAAAAGATCATGATCGAGCAGGTCTACGACTTGATCGCTGCCCGCATCATAACCGAAAATGATCGTAAGTACTGTTATCTTACTTTGAGTGTCATTCACGATCTCTGGACGCCGGTGCCCGAGCGTTTCAAGGATTGGATAGCGATTCCCAGAGATAACCTCTATCAATCGCTCCACACATCGGTTATCGGTGATGGCGGACAGCGATCAAGTCGTAGACCTGCTCGATCATGATCTTTTGTTTTTT
>JANMDA010000201.1:0-5537 GCA_031376085.1 Chloracidobacterium sp. | reverse complement strand
CGGTCGGAACAAAGACAACTCACCACAGAGACACAGAGAGCACAGAGAAAAATCTCAGTGACCTCCGTGACTCTGTGGTGAATCCTTCTTATCTCGTCATCGGCCAGCCCGAAGACCTTGAGGGTGCAAAAGAACTTGCGGAGAAAGACAAATACGGATTCCAATGGTGGGTCTTGCCGCTGATAGGTGCAAAAGCCTTTGGTTCCGAAGCCGGAAAGAAAGAGGGCAAAAAAGGCTCTGACGGCGGCATCGACGGCTTGATAGTCTTCACCGACGACAATTCAGGCAAAGCCAAAAAAGTCGTCGTATCGGTAAAAGGCGGCCACAAAGTCAGCGTCGCCCAAATACGCGACCTCGGCCATGTCATAGAACGCGAAAACGCCGCCATCGGCGTTTTCCTCACCCTCGAACCGCCAACCAAACCAATGCTCACCGAAGCCGCCGAAAAAGGCTTCTACCATTCCCCCGGCTGGAACAAAGATTATCCACGCTTACAAATACTAACCGTCGAAGATCTACTAGCGGGCAAAACCGTCGATCTCCCTCCGAATCTGCAAACATACAAACAAGCCGGTAAGGTGTCGGTCGAAAATATAGATCAGGGAGCACTAGGATTCGAATAAATGGGTATTGAATATCAGGTTTTTACTGGTTTGTTGACGACCTTAATTGCAATTGTCGCCGTTTATATCGCATGGCAGCAAGCTCAAACGGCTAAGCAAAAGTTAAGAATCGAGACATACGACAGAAACCTGCGAATTTACGAGGAGACAAAGAACTTCCTCCTCACAATAATTCAGAAGGCTGATGTGGAGTTCGACGAAGCAATTAGGTTTAGAAGTTCAGTATCAGAAGCCGATTTTTTATTTGGTCCTGAAATAATTCAATATATTGACGAAATTTATAAACGAGCAATCAGTCTGCATAGGTGGAATAAGGAGTATTGTGATGATTACCAAATAAAGCCAGAGGGTTACAATCATTCGAAAGTAGTTGAAGAAATGCACATTGAACTTGATTGGCTAGCGGCACAATTAGAACCTGCCAAAGAGAAATTTCGGAAATATCTATCCACAAAAAATTAAATCAGCCTCGTTCACGAGGCTTTTCTTGTGTAGCCACGTCCCTTTAGGGCGTGGTTGGATTGACGATGAATTTTGAAGGGCGATTTATCGTCCTTTCTCTTTGGCTTAAGCCGCAACCGGAGTAAGCCCGTTGAAACGGGCTGAAAAGCGTTTATCGAACTCATACCACGCCGTAAACGACGTGGCTATATGCCTTTCGGGTCGGAAAACCATGTCATATTCGGAAAGTTACGTCAAATCGAGAAAGTTGTGTCATATCGGGAAAATTGGTATTCCAATTTCCGGATAAATTTGCTACGGTGATGCGGGAATTGCTGTATGGCGATTTGAGATATTTGAAAATAAGGTGCGTGCTGAGCCTGAAATTGGTTTACAAACTTTTTTTTTGGAAAATCGCGGAATACAGCCAAAATGCGACCGTAAACCAAATGTTTACAGTGTTTAACCCGTTCCACCCGCAAAGGTGGAACAGTGCGGAACGGTTGGGACACGATTTTGCGAAAAAAGTAGTGGGACAGTGAGACAGTATCGGGTTCGGTCCTGACAATGATCGCTTACTCCCGATGATAAGGCTCATAGTAAGCTCATTGTTTGCAACAATTAATAATTTTGTAAGACAATGTCTTACATTTTTTCAAAATACGCAGAACAAAGGCAAAATGGAACCGTAACTTCAATAAAAACAGTAGTTTACGTTGTTCTGAGGTGGGTCAGAACAAGATCAGAACAAGCGGAAAAAAAACGGTGGGACAGTGGGACAGCGTTGGATGATCTAGTCCAACAACAGATGTTTCGGAGCGGTGTTTCGCCATGCGGCATTTAGGGCTTGGCGGACGGTGTCTTCATTTGCGTGTTCAAGCGTGATGATCGTGGCTCCGCCTGTTCCCCAGGCACCGGCTGCTGGTTTGAATGAAGCGGGTTCCATACGGAGAAAGTCCTGCTGTTCGACAGGTGTAAGCTTTGCCATGCCCCAATCGTGGTCCGGGCCGAGAGTTGCGAATATTTTACCGCCGACGCGAAAGTCGGGATGATTCATATGTGAACGCTCTTCTGCTTCGGGAAAACTCAGCGCGATCTCACGAAATTCGTCGGAAGTCATAGAAGAAGTTTTACCACAAAGAGCACAAAGGGCACAAAGAAAAAAAGCGCCGAAACTTGGAGTTCCGACGCCGAGATTTGTAAGAGAACAGATGTTTAGATCTTAAAACCGCCGCGAGTCAGCATTGTTTCAAAACCGGTCTTGTCGACCGATTTGACATACGCATCGTGAGGCTCGACGTTGCCGTTTTGGACGTGCTCGAAAAGGGCATCGTTCAGCATGACCATTCCGTGGTTTTTACCTGTCTGCATCGCCGACGGAATTTGGAACGTTTTGCCTTCGCGGATCAGGTTGCTGATAGCGGGCGTAACGATCAGCACTTCGAGTGCCGCAACACGGCCGCCGCCTTTCTTTGGAAGCAGTGTTTGTGCGATAACGCCTTTGAGCGATTCGGACAACATCACGCGTATCTGCTGCTGACGGTCGGCGGGAAATTGGTCGATAATCCGATCGACGGTCGATGCCGCTGTTGTGGTGTGGAGTGTGCCGAAAACAAGGTGTCCGGTTTCGGCGGTTTCGATGGCGATCGCTATCGTTTCGAGATCGCGCATTTCGCCGACGAGCACTATGTCCGGATCTTCGCGAAGAGCGGCACGAAGAGCATCTTTGAACGAATCGGTGTGGTTATGCACCTCGCGCTGGTTTACCAGGCATTTATGATTTTCGTGGACAAATTCGATCGGGTCCTCGATCGTGATAATATGCTCCGCTCGGGTCAAATTGATCTCGTTGACCATCGCGCATAGCGTTGTCGATTTTCCTGAGCCCGTCGGCCCGGTAACAACAACAAGCCCTTTTGAAAGGCCGCACAAGCCAAGGATCGCTTCTGAAAGTCCGATCTGCGAGGCGGTTGTCATCTTTGAGGGAATTATGCGGAACACTGCTCCCATGCCTTTGCGGTCCATGAAAATATTGCAGCGAAAACGCGCAAGATCCGGTATTTCGTATGCAAAGTCCGAGTCGCTGCGCTTTTCAAATTCTTCCTGATTTCGCTCCGGCATTATCGAAGTGAGCAAAGTGCGCATCGCTTCAGCCGTCAGTGGAGCAACTCCTTCTTCGAGAGGCTTCATTTTGCCGTCCTTGCGGATCATCGGCGGCATGGTGACCGAAAGATGAAGGTCGGAAGCTCCGAGCTCGGCCATTTTGTTGAAAAGAGAGTCCATTTTCGCTTTTTCTGATGCATTAACAGGAGCAGCTACAAACGAAACTTGTGAGGCCCGTGCGGCTGTTGGCGGAACAAATGGAGCAGGCTGTGCGGGCGTTGGCGGCTCGTATGCCTCAGACGGCTGAGAGACAGAGGAAGGCTCATATCCTGTAGAGGCCTGGCTACTGATCGTTTCCTGTGCAAAGCTATCGTCGAGGTTTAGCTCAGCCAATTCACCAAGATCAAAATCGTCACGTTTGCCCGGCGGTTCATAATTCGATGTGTCTGAAAATACAGTCTGAAATTGCGGGTCATTTACGTCAACAACTTCTATTTCAGGCTCGTTATCCGGCGATGGCAGGTATTCTTGAGCGGCTTGTTCTTTCTCTTCAAAAACCAGGTTTGAAACCGTTGCATTTTCTACGGCCTGGCCCGACGTAAGATCGTAATCCAGCGAAGAGCTTTCGAATTGATACGACGGTGCCGCAACCGGCTTATCGTTTGACAGCAGTTCTTCGATAGGCTGTGGAACCGGAATCGACTCGACGGTTGGCTGTTGTTCTATAAATGTAGCGTGTGGATCGACTGGTGTTTCCGACTGTATGTCCGCAGTTGGTTTCGGTATAGATAGCGAAGCGTCTGAATCATTTATTAACGGTCTTATAGTTACAATAAAACCGGCCGGCGATTTCTGTACGTTGAAATTAAAATTTCCCAGGTTGTGCGGATGGACGAACTCGATCTCAGGACTATTTGGCAAAGCAGATTTAACGTCCGGCGGTATCAGCGGAAACACCATTGTACTGATCTGCGTGCCTATCAGCGGCACGTTACCAACGTCAGTGGTGCGGTTTTCCGACACGAGATACGGATTTTTATCCGGCTCAAGCCGCAGCTCATCGCTGCACGAAGAGAGAAGGGTCTTTAAATATTCGTTTAGCTTTTCCATATTGAGGGTTTTGGGGCGGCGGAATGCCCAGAAAAAGGCAGGCGGAAACGAGTCAGGATGACTCAATAGAGATAATAACACAATTAAACTGTGTTTGTCAGCAAAATTGATCGTTGCAGAAGCCCGCACGTCAGTAGGGGTTAACACTCAACGCTGAATGCACCGCCCTTCTTTCGGCTTTGCCGATCTATTTGCAGCGAAGTTCTACTTCGCCGTGTTTGTCATCATAAATTTGTGGCTATGCCACCGGCGGCGAAGCCGCGAGATGTTGTTGGTTTCGACGCCGGAAAAGCACAGCTTTTCTGCAAATAGAGCGGCAAGCCGCCAAGACAAATGCCCGACTAATACCTAAACGCAGTCTGCGTCGGCTTGTCGCCGTTGGCTCCAAATTGAAATGCGATAAATGCTCCGTTCGAACTGTTCTGCCGATACCAAGTGCCGTCCGACGGACGAAAAACGCAAATATCAGCCTTGCCGTCGCCGTCAAAATCGCCCGCAGCAGGAATGTCGGCGGCGAGTCCGAAGACCTGATAGTCGTAGCTTGAATTCGAGCTGTATTTTAAGTACCAGATGCCGGTCGACGGACGATAAACTGCAAGATCGGTCTTTCCGTCACCGTCGTAATCAGCTGGAGTGATAACGTCAGTCCCAAACCCGAACAACTCGCCATAGATCGATCCGTTCGAACTATTTATCCGATACCACGCTCCGTTCGAAGGCCGGAACACAGCAACGTCCGCCTTCCCGTCGCCGTCAAAATCTCCGACCGTCGGCTTGTCCTCGCTCGCTCCGAACTGGATGCCGAAGAATGATCCGTTCGAACTATTCTGCCGATACCATGTCCCGGTCGAAGGCCGGAAAACAGAAACGTCCGCCTTGCCGTCACCATCATAATCCGCCGGAGTCGGCAGATCGTCAGCTAACCCAAAAACATAATACGAAACCGTCCCGCTTGAACTGTTATATACATACCAAATCCCCGTGGAAGGCCGATAGACCGCAATGTCCGTTTTCCCGTCACCATCATAATCCGCCGGAGCGATCTTGTCCGTCCCAAACCCAAACAAAGTCCCATACAATCCCGCCTGCGACTCCTGCAAATACCACGCACCATCCGTCGGCCTGAAAACCGAAATATCCGATTTACGATCGCCATCGTAATCAAATGCCGTCCTATTCGAGGGCGTCGAGGTTGCCGTTGCCGTCGGAGTGATAGTAGTTGTCGGCGTATTCGTAGACGTTGGAGTCGCTGTCGAAGTT